>DAINPC010000005.1:14065-26093 GCA_036743695.1 Solirubrobacteraceae bacterium
GGGGCGGGGCCCCCGCCGCTGTCGCATTCGCTGCCGCTAGCCGGCTCCTACACAACCGCCGCCGTCGACGCGTTCTTCGGTGGCCTGCTGCCCGAGGGGACCCCCCGAGAGCTCGCCGCCCGCAACCTCGGGGTGAGTGTCGACAACGACTTTGCGCTGCTCGCCGCTCTCGGCGGGGACACCGCAGGAGCCATCAGCCTGCTCGCACCAGGTGAGCGGCCAGCGCCCGTCGGCCGGGACGTGCAGTGGCTTGAGGAGAGCGAGCTCGCGACGCTGATCGATGAACTGCCAAGCCGCCCGATGCACGCAGATGAGGAAGGCGAGTACCGCCTGTCGCTGGCCGGCGCCCAGAACAAGCTCCCCGTGGTCCTCGGCACCGACCGGCGCATCGGCCTGACAAAGGGCCGCACACCCTCCACCCACATACTCAAGACGCCGATCGCCGACCACGACGGCACGATCGCCAACGAGGCACTGTGCCCCGCGATCGGAAGGATCCTCGGCATCCAGACGGTGCACACCTCACCGCGGCGGGTCGCGGGCCACGAGTTCCTGCTCGTCGAGCGTTATGACCGCGAACACACCCAAGACGGTGTGCGGCGACTGCACCAGGAGGACTTTTGTCAGGCGCTCGGGATCCCCGCGCGACGCAAGTATCAGAACGAGGGCGGCCCCGGGCTCGCGGACGGCTTCGCGCTGTTGCGCGAAGCCGTGGCCGTCCCGGCTCGCGAGGCGCTCAAGCTGCTCGACGCGGTCGTGCTCAGCTTCCTGATCGGCAACAACGACGCGCACGGCAAGAACTACTCCCTGCTGTACCTCCCCGACTCTCCAAAGGCGACGCTCGCCCCCGCGTATGATCTCCTGAGCACGGTCGTCTACCCGGGGCTGTCGCGCAAGATGGCGATGAGCATCGGCGGCGAGTACCGCCCCGACTACGTCCAGCCACGCCACCTCAACCAGCTCCTGGAGCAGGCCGGCCTCGGGCCAGCTGCGGCCCGACGACGAATACGAGCGCTCGCAGACGCAGCTCCCTCAGCCGCCCACCAGGCCCGCGCCTCCCTCGCCGAGGAAGGGTGGGCTGCCACCGTCCTGACGCGGATCGTCGAGACCGTCGAGAAGCGCGCCTCGCGGATGATGGAGATCGCCGCGCCCGCGCCGGCCCGTGTTCGCGCGGGGTGAGAAGAGGCGTGGAACATGCGCCGCCACGCCGCCGCGTTCTATGCCCGCGCGCAGGCCGCTGGCTACGACCTGCGGCCGGACCAGAGCCTCGGCTGGCTCACCCGCTATGGCCATCTGCAAGCCGATGTCCGGGCGAGCCTGCCCAGGTCAGTGCTGGAGGCCCTCGCGTCGATCTTTGCGGAGCTCGGCGGCGATGAGCGCGCACTTCGCGCCAAGACTCGGGGCGCGATGACCACCGACTTCATACTCCCGCCCGACGCACACCTCGTGGAGTACGACGAGCGCTCACACTTCACGACCGCTCGCCTGTCGACGTTCGCGTACTACCCGCCCGATGTGCCGCTCGGCTATGACTCGCACGCCTACCTTGAACTGTGCGAGGTGCACTGTGATCGGGGCGATCGAGGCTTCGCCCACAAGACCGCCGTCGAGTTCCCGGGCGCTGGAGGACGGGCCCGGCAGCGCGCATACTTCGACGCCTTTCGTGATCTTGCGGCCCCGACACTAGAGGGGGGCCCTGTCCTTCGAGTCGCAAGCCCCGAGGAGGACCCCGACATCGGCCTCGACCGCTTCAAGAGGTGCCTCGCGATCGCCGTGATCTAGAGATCGACGCGTCTGGGGCTTTGGCTCGGCCGACCAGCCGTCGTATGGCGCGTGGTCGCCGGGCCGGTGCGCGCAGCGCGGAAACGGGAACTCAGCGCCGGGCCAGTCGACAGGCAGGTCGAGCACGTCGGCGGCTGACCGCGGGCTCCAGCGCCTTGGAGTGGCGGAGGCCGGCCGACGCTGGGGGCTGGTGCGAGCCGTATACACGGAGCTGGCCGGCATGGAGCTACGTGACGTGATGCCGCCACGAGAGCGCCGCAGTTGACTGTGTCCTTCAGCGTCGTGGCGAGCCACCGCGGATCGTCGAGTTCGATGAGACCCGGCACTTCAATCGCTATCGCGCGATCACCCTCCGCCGCTACCCGCGCTCGCTGCGGGTAGCGTTCGACCGTGGCATCTGGCTTCGGGCTTGCGATGCCAAGGCCCGTCTGGAGGGCGGCGGGTTTGGTAGACCCAAGCCGCCGCTGTTCCGCCTTGACCTCGAAGTCGGCGATGGCCGATCTACTCGCCAAGCGCCTCTAGCCCAAGCGCCGTCGGTATCGCCGTCGCGCGCAGTACCACTGGGCGATCTCGGGACCGAATGGGGACCAAATCGAGATCGCAGACCGAGCGTGGCTCCCGGAATCAGCCTCCACGCAGGCCTTCCGGAGTGCCCCGTGCGAGACTAGAACCCGCCCCACCGGATCAAGAGCCCAGCAACGGCGACCTGCGCGGCGGTCACGCTCGCGTTGAGGCGCCTGCGCCGCCCTATGGCCCAGCCGACTCGCCCGGTATCGCGTCGTTGGTCATGTCGATGTCGATGACGTGGTCCGGTTCGAACCGGACCACGTCGCCCCAATGAAGTCTGGGGATGCCACATGGCTGATTTCTGAGGGTGGCAACGATGCGCCGTTTGTTCACGGCGATGATGTCCACCCACATACGCTCGCCCCAGCCATCGCTCATCGAGAATATGAGCTTGACGTGCATCCCAGGCCGGAGAACTCGCTTATGCGTGTCGCTTGGGATCCAAAACGAGTCGGGGTAGGCGCGGTGCAGATCGACACCGGATTCGAGGCGCCAGCGATGAATGATCCGACCCGTTGCGGCCCAGACGATCCGATCCCACGCACCCTCGAAGAGCGCTACCTCCAGCTGCTCTAATACCCAGAAGGGGCGCTCCACGCGGGGCACGGCATGGAGCTCTGCCAACAGCTCCATGCGGCGGGGATCATCGCGGTGGAAGGCCAGGACGACGACGCGAAGCACGGCGCCGGGAGCGAACCCGTACACCACCAGAGCGATGAGCAGCGTAGGCCAAGAGAGGATGGTGTTCAGCACTTACGCGAACCTCCCGACCAAGATCCCGAAGCGCGCGTCCGAACGCGCGTCGCTCAGCAATAGGCCCAATTCGCGCTTGCCCTTCGTCGTCAGCTCGTAGTAGCGACGGGGAGGCCGCGTCTCGCTGCTCCGGTCGACAGCCTCCCAGCCATCGTCCAGCCAATCCTCATCGAGCATCCGGTGGAGGATCGGATATAGCACGCCTGACCGCACTCCGGATCGCTTCGACAGCTCGTATCCCCAGTGCTGATCTGTCGGCCGCTCAATGAGCGCCATCGCTACTTGAACCAATGAGTGTGTCCGTCGCATAACTCGTAATCTACATATATAGCACATCGGGTGCCGGGCAAGCGTAGCGGCGCAGGCCGCGCCGGGGCGCTACCGTGTACGACGCGAGGGGGCCGACGTCCCGAGCGGGACGCTCGCGCAGACCATGCGCGGATGCTGGCGCCGGTGGTCGGGATTGCCTGAAGTGGGCGGCATCGCGTTCTTGGCTGCACGAGGCCGGTTGCCGAACCTGGGGCGGGACGGATGGGGCCTGGGTAGCACCTGATTGGGCACAAACGGGCACAAATCGCGGTCCGGCCCTCGCCGGCCGGTGCTGTCAGATCGCGGTTCTCGGTGGAAAACCGCGATCTAGCAGGCAGTTCGTCTATGGAGCTTAGGGGTCGAAGGTCAAACCGTCGCGCCCGGGTCGAGGCCCTGCGGTTGGCCCTGGTTCGACCCCGCTGACGCCCACCATCTTGACGAAGGTCGAACCGGCCCAGCCCCGCAGGGGGCTGGGCGTTCGGCGCTCCCTGGCCACGAGGATCGGGTCGCCCGGCTGATCGAGGCGCTGCTGTCTTGTCGACGCTGAGGCCGATTGGATCTTCGTCGCGTTGCCCGCCCCAAGGTCTCAGCTAATCACCGTCGCGTTGAGCAGCACGAACAACTTCTCAAACCGCGCGATCGTTGGCTGCTGGATGTCCGCAAAGAACTCCTTACGGTGCTCGGTGAGGGCATGAGCAGGCAGGGCGTGGTCGAACTCGCCAACGAGTCCTTCCAGTCGACGAAGGATTGGCTCGTCTGTTGCCGCGAGATCTTTAGCGGCGACCGACGCATTGAAGCTCCAGTTGTAAAGCTTGAGGTAGTCCTCGACCTCGAACAGGTCCTCGATATCAGCGGTCTTTGGTAGCCCATCGTCTGCATCCGCGCACACGACAATCGAGGTCAGCGGGACGCCGTTGGCTTCTGCCGCCGCCCTTATGCGAGAGAGCTTCTTACCCGTGCGGGCGCCGTCGACCAACACAGAGATCGATAGACGCCGGCCCATGAGCGCGACAAACGCGGGCATGTTATCCGCGCCCCCAACGGGAATGATCGCCAGCCTCGGATCTAGGCCGGCATCGGCATCCTTCACACGCAAGTGTTCGGTCAAGCGTTGGAGATATATGAAGTCGCTGCTGCCCTCTACCGCCAAATGCGGTCCCGACCCGAGAAACAGATGTTGCGCAACCGAATATCCGAGAGCCGACTCGACTGGCAGGATGGTGTCGCGGTCCGCAGACAAGTCTACTGGCGTTACGACAACTGCGAGATCCGGTTCCTCACGCGTCGCGCGATCATGCACTGCACGTAGTTTCTCGTACTTAGTCGGATCAACCATATGCTGAGAGTGCGTCGTATAGATCGTCTGCTTTGAAGATGCAAGCTCTTCGCTGATAAAGCGCACAAAGTCACGCTGCGCATCACCGTGCAAGCTTGTACCGGGCTCATCCAACAAGACAACGAGTGGCTCGTCGCTCTCCTGGTACTCACTAAAGGCCGCGAAAAACGAGAAGAACCACCTAAAGCCACTAGATCTGGTCTCGAAGTTCGTCTCAACGTCGCCATGTCGTCCATCACGCAGCTCGATCTTCAAAAAGCGGTGCATGATCGGCCCGCCTTGAGGAAGCGTACCGACACTCACGTTGTCGGTGTCGAACACCACTGCTAGATCCTCGTTCTGGCGCCAATATTTAAATGCTTGCCGACTAAGGTCCAGGCTCGCGGCCTGGAGCTCAGCCTTGCGACTATCGTAATGCTCGTCCAAAAAGTCGCTCGCCTCCTCCGCAGCGTGGGCTAGAAGCGCAACAACGGTCTTCTCCTGCGGAGTCAAAGCCGTACCCGCTCCAATCTTCTCGGCCAGGTCGTTTAGATCTGCCTCGCCCGGGAGATTTTGGTAGTTCGCGAAATAGAAGAACTTCGGCATGCGCCCCCACACGGCATCGCGCGCCTCCTGACCGATGTCGACGCCCCCAAACAGATACTGATACTTCGCTACCGCCGCACCGAAGTTGGTAAACGCCTTGGCGCGTAGCGCAGTTGTCTCGACTGCCTTTAGATCTTTAGCCTGTTCCTTCGCGTGGGTAACGACATCGTCGAGGCTGCCTTGAGCCAGAAGTTGCGTTAGATCGTCTCCAGTCACGTCAGTCGTTGCTGCGGCCGCGCGCACAACATCCCCCAGATTCGCCGTGAGGCGTATCGTCGCCGTATTTTCGTATGTGCGGCTGGCATTACATACCGCGCCCACCGGAGGGGCCACGGGCACTAGCTCAGCAATAGCGGCGCAGTCGACCTCGTCAAGCGTGAAGCGAGCTTCGATAGGCGTCGTACTCTGTAGGCTCGGATTGTTCTTGCGATCTCTCGCAAGACGCCAGCGCGGGTATTCAATAGTCAGGTCAAACTTATCGTCGTCTAGGTTCGCCGGGTTCAGGCGATGAAGAGCCTTGAGTATCGTCGTCTTTCCCGACTCATTCTTGCCGACCAAGATCGTAACGTCATCCTCGATCGCAATCATCTGAGGCGCAACAAAGTTGCGAAACATCTGCACGGTGATGCTCGTCAAGCGCACAGTCGCGACCGCCTTTCCGAGCGTCCAGTGCGCGCACATGGGCGGACTCGGTAGCTATCATTGTTGTTCCTCATGCTTGAATCCATCGTCCATACATTATATGGCTAATCAGCAGCCGAGTAAAGACGCCTGGGCGCCGGCGGGCAAGGGATCGTCCCCCAGGCCCTGAGCGTCGGAGGGCGCGCGTCGCACAAGCGGCATTCAGCGACCGCGCGGCGTGCGCTCGTTTTCGCCCGCCTCGGCCGGCGGGATATGATGCCGCAGCATCGGTCGCGAATGGTCCCGCCGGGACGACCCTAACGATTACCGGGAGGTAGCTGTGGCGCAGAAAGGTGTCGTCTTTCGGACAGCTATGACGACTAGGCAATGCGGCGAGGTCTTCAAGAAGGCCGCAGGCGCCGCACAAGGCACGGTCGGTAAGGCGCTGGAGCTGATCCCGAAGGCAGCCGGTGGGACGGCCGGCTTGATGCAGGCAGGGTTCTATCAGCCCACGGTCGAATCTGCGTTCGATGCCCTAGACGAGTCCCCAACCTTCGCCGTTGGCACCCAGGTCTATGGGCTCGCTACCGCGGCTCGATCGGGCGGCACGCCACTTCACATGTACGTGTTCGACCGATCCCGGCACCGCGAGGTTCAGTTGGTGTCCGCGCATGGACTGACCGGTGGCGGGGGCTCCCGGAGGGTCGTGGAGAAAGCGTTGGCGGTATTCCAGGCCGCTGACCCAGCGCTGAGAGTCACCGACGGGAACATCTCTACCCAGCCGAGCGCGCCAAGAGCTGCGGTCGTGCCTACTCCCTTGGTTGTCGCTAGAAAGAGAGACTCTGGGCAACGGGAACTCGTGCGGTGCTCGCGGTGCGAGGCACTGAGCTACGTTTCGCGGCGCGGCGCGGCGTGTTGGGCGTGTGGTAGCCCGCTCGAGCGGTAGCGCATCGGGTTTGCCGGACGGGTGACAGCGCGCAGCTGAAGGCCCACCGCCACCCTCGTCGGCACGCTTGTGCGACGCGTGGAAAGCAGCCGGGCGCGTCGCACAATCGGCGATGGACGACTACCTTGCTTCGGGCGCCCGCAGCCAAGACGCTGATCGGGCCGCCGGTGAGGCGCGGGTCCACACCTTGACCCATCAGGCGCCGCGGCCCTAGCCTCGTCCGCTCCCTAGCCAAGCGGCCCCGGCACGGTCGGTATCCGCGCCGAGGCCCGAACACAAGGAGTGGTGACTCCCCATGCCCGTTGAGCAGCCCATCCCCGACCCGCTCGACAGAGCCCGCGAGATCGAACGCGACATCCTCTACCTCCTCACCGAGCCCGAAGACAACCAGCCGCTCTGGACGCTCGAGGATCTCGCCTGCGAGATGCAAGAGCCCAGCATCATCGACTACATCCGTCCCTTGCAGTGCTCCGGGCTCGTCCACCGCACCTCAGACGGCCATGTCTTCGCCAGCCGCGCGGCGGTCCGGCACGTCCAGATCGTCGGACACGGCGTCGTCTGAGCACACGCAGCCGTGCGCGTCATCGAGCTAGGCCTCGGCCCGGCCGCTCTGGCCTGCTTGGAAGCGACCGCGATCGCTGAGGTCAAGCAGGTCGTCGCCTGTGCCGCCTTGGAGCGGCTCGGGAGCGGTCACGTCGGCCCGACCGCGATCTCGTGAGCCTACACCTCGGGCTCAGAGGCAAGCGACGGATTGAACAGCGACGCGCGAGTCGCGCCGATCACACCCAACGGTACTTGTGCGACGTGGGCGCGGGTGCACCGCCGCGCACGATCATGGTCTCAGGAGATCCGGCAGGCGAGCGTGGCTTCTTGGCACTCGTGCCAGATACTCATTCCGCTCGTGATCAGATGCGCTTCTTACTGAAGACCCATTATCTACCAAAGCGACGCGGCGTTCCCGCGTAGCGATCCAACATTTCATCGAGCTGGGCGACGGTGACATCGTTAATGTGCTCCTCAACGAAATACAGTTGCGCATACGACGCCTGAAGCGGAAGGAAGTCACTGAGCGAGTGGACTCCCGACGTCCGTATGACCAAGTCGACGGGCTGGGAAACTGTCAACGCGTGCAAAGGATCGCGCTCGTGGCAGCGAAGCAGATCGGCGCACGACGCCAATTCACGACGTGGATCGTACGCCACCAGCAGATAGAGTCGGCGACCACTGTGACTTTGTCGCTCTTCCAGCTTGGCAAGCGCCATTGAAAACGCTTCCGGCACAAGCTGAGTTTCTCCAACTGCCCGCACTTGCGCATCCCACGTCTGTGCTGCCGCCGCCAGAGAAGTCTGACAGACACGCGTCTCCGCCGCGTAAACGGGCACCAACTCCTCGCTGGTACGACTAAGATTCTTGTAGCTCAAGAAGTAGATACTCACAGTCTGCACCCCCCGCGCCCACAAATGCTCAACAAGCTCAACTACGCGGTCAAGTGCTCGGTCGTATGCCACGGCTTGCGAGACTTTGTGCGACTTTGCCCAGCGGCGTGTGCCATCTGGTATCAACCCAACATGGCGCGGGGTGAAAGCGGCCTCAGTCATTCGCGGCCGACCGCCAAGGTGAAGCGACGAATGATGCGGTTCCGGCGTGGTTGACGATAGACGCCATGAGCGCATGCACGCTACCGAATGCTAGTCTACGATGCTCAGTCGGTGCTCGGGGACATTGCTGCGGCAGGGCCAGGGCGAGTCACCCAAGCAGCCGTCGGCCGCTGCAGGCTGCGTGGGCGGCGACGGCTCGCTGCACGCATCGACGTAGTTCGACATCATGTGCGCCAAGATGCCAGTTGATTGGATTGATGCGGCCTTGGAGGAGTACCGCTCGCTCAGGGACGAGTCACTACAGGCGATAGATCGACAGGTGCGAGTCCTCGCGCTTGGAACCACCGTGTCCGGCGTCGTGCTTGGATTGGGCGTAAAGGCTGGAACCTCGTCGTCAACCGCCGCAGTGCTGCTGGTTGGATTTGCGCCCTTGCTGGCGTTGTTCGTATGCGTGCTTTGGATCGGTGAGATGGAGCGCATGGTGCGCGCTGGAGCGCAGATCGCCTCCATAGAGCGACGAGTCTCAGAGCGAATTGATCAAGAAGATCCGCCTATGAGTTGGGAGAGTTCGCTACGCCTGGATGAACCCGGCCGGCGGCGCATCCTGACCGTCTATCGAGCGATTTTCGCAATCCTCGTCTTGTTGGCAGCTATCGCCTCAATTCTCGGGGATATCGGCGTTGCGCAGCACTCCAAGCCGTGGCTCCTCGGTGGGGCGAGCCTCTTTGACGCGCTCGTAGTGGCCACACTCGTTCGAACGTTCATCTGCTCAGAGTTCCGTTTGCGCGCGCTCGGTGGCAAGACATGGGCGCCGGGCAGCGTCCCTCTGATTATTAGGCTCGTCCGCTACGAACAGCAGCTCCTGGAGGTTTCGGAAGCCACAGAACGTGCTGCCGCTGGATCGTAAGATGCTTGACTGCCATTGCTATCTGCGCTATTACAGATAGATGAAGAAGGGACTTCTGAGGCAGGCGGTTACAGGGCGATACGACCGACACGGCGAGGTGAGTGACGCTGATTGCGTCGTCGGCTTCTCGTTTGGCTACCGCGCGACGAGCGGGCATTTGGTGCCAGGCGTCAGTAACGAGATACTCGCCGCTCTCATAGCAGAGCGATATTGTCGATTCCCACTCATTCTCCAGTGGGAGATCGCAGCAGCGCTAACACATATACCAAGACAGTTGTGGCGGATTGAGCGTCACGCCGAGAGCGGACGCTATCTCGATACGCGCGAAGTCGCCCGCCAAGCGCGCACGGTAATGAAAGCTCAGCAATACGAGACGGCCCTTATCGTGGCACATCCGCACCACGTTGCGCGAGCAGATGCTGTCTGTACGCGACTGGGTATGCGTACCGTAGTGCCCGACGGGCTTGAGAAGATAGGGTTCGATCCACGATCACACCAGCCGTGGACGAGAACGCAGCCAACATGGTCTGTGCGGGAGACCATGGCGATCGCCTATTACGACCTCGTTGGCTGGCTTTGAGCCGGACCCCAAAGCTCGCCAACCCGCTTCTCTGGCGTCGCCTCATACCGGTTGTGCGACGCCGAGCAAGTGCCCCCGCCTACCGAGGCGCCAATGGGCCGCGCGGCGGCTGGCGCGAGGACTTGAGATACTGGACGGATGTCGAACTACCGGGCTGATCCCGATATCCGCGCCGTGCTAGAAACGAGGTTTGCGATACCCCGCGACCTTGATGCCGCTGAGGTCGCGCGCGTTGAGGAGTTCCTACGTTGCGACCAAGTGTTGGAGGCTTTCTATGCGCGCAGCCAGTCGAGTCATCGGCCGCCCGAGGCGGATCTCTCGGCGGCCGCATCAACGGCTATGGCCGCCTATGACCAGCGATCGGACCGTCTCCCGGTAGGCTGGCAGAAGCTGCTCGTTCTTCAGGCCGGTATTGCTGGAAGCGAAGCTAACCTCGACTCCTTTGAGATTCAAGATTGGGCTTACACACGCATCAAGGAGGAAAACTCCGACTGGCTCGGGGACTTCGACGAGGACATTGACCGCGATATGCCGCTTCGATGGCTGACGCAAGTCATCGGCGTACAGGTTCTCATGGCCCGCCAGCGAGCGGAGGCACAAAAGGCGTCTCCGGCAAACGCAAAGAGACGCTGGTTCGGCAGGTAGAACGGGGACAACTTGATTTAGAGGACCGACGACTTTGGTCCCTACGAAAGGAGTAGTGCATGGCGACTAGTGTCTATCGGACAAGCAACTCGCTCATGGCGGACGAGACTGTCTATCTCACCGGTAACTCGCTCGAAGCTGATGAGCACATCTACTTCGTCGATAATGCGCTGGCTGCCGAGCGGACGGTCTTTGTCACTGATAATCCGCTCCTAGCGGACAAGAAGGTCTACGAAGCCTCGAGCATGCTGGGCTGAGAGCACGCCGTCTCGTCGGCGTGCGATGGAGGAGAAGGGATCGGTGTAAGGCCCATCCGGCGGGCTACCGTCCATACCGTCGTGCGGCACGCCGAAGTCCCTTGCTGGCGACTTTTCCGGCAAGGCGAGCACTTTTGGGGACGCTGTCCTTAGCAACCATCGCCGCGGGTCCAGCGAGCGCTGTGAGTAGGCTGGTTGTCTCGGCCTGAAGGTCCGCGATCACCTCCGCTCGTGGTGGGGTCGCGATCACGCTCTCGTCTCCCATGTCGTCGTGTGAGCCGTCGACGTATCCGACGGCCCGCTTGCCTCCTAGCTCAGCCACCAGCGATCGGAGGCGGTCGACGTGATCTTTGTAGCGGTCCCGCTCTGTCGGTGGCAGCATCCGCCACTGCTTGATCGCCTTTCGGACGTTGCGGAGAAGCTTGAGCATATGGACATACTACGACAGCCGAGCATGTCTTCCAATCGCTTGGCATTCTCAGCGTCGACAGTTGGCGGCTGATAGGCTATGGCTTTCAGACTGCCCAGACTCTCGTTCGATTCGGAGGAATCCAATTGCATGCGGCGGACCTAATCCGAGAGCTCCCTAACTTCATGGGGCAATACCTTGATGGCGCCGAGCCAGCATGGATCCTGCCACCAGTCGAAAATATCCCTGCCGGCGCTTGGCGCTTTCGGATGTCTGCTGCACCCAGCGCCCTCGTCTCGGTGAAGGTTCTCGGGGAGCATACGGACGAGATGCGAATTACTGTGGGGCTCTCGCTCGATGTTCCATACAGCTCGAGCGTAGTCGAACACGTGAATCGATTGAACAACAAGGAACTGATCTTTGGACGGATGTTTGCCGCGGGCGACATCCCGCTGATCGGACAGACCGGCCAGGGCCCATGCGCCATCGTCATGCAGGAGATCGTGTTCGGCCAGAGCCTCTCCTTTGAGTTTCCGCCATCGATCCAGAACCTGCTCAATGTCACTGCGAGACTAGCTGCACAGGCCGACCGGTACGCGCCCGAACTCGTCGAGCAGCTCGGCGGCCGCTTGTTCGCCGACGACGACGACATGATCCTCACGCTCTACTGAGTCGAGGCTAGCCCCGATCTTGCAGTAGTGGGTTAACTGTCCGCGCCCCGGGTGTTCCGGGG
>DAINPC010000006.1:0-25091 GCA_036743695.1 Solirubrobacteraceae bacterium
TAGAGCGCAAGCTTCCCAAGCTTGAGGTCGCGGGTTCGACCCCCGTCCGCCGCTTGAAGGTCCAGAGCCGAATTTGGCTCTGCGGAGCCATATCTGGCTCCATGGTCTGGGAAAGTCGGGAGGTCAAATGCGGACAATAGCGGGCCAGCCGGCGAGCAATCTGCGGTAACGGTGCGGTAACGGCCTCGGTTCAGCAAGGCCTCGTGCTGTTGGATCGCTCGAACGGCCAACCTCTCGCTCCGGAGGCGCCCCGGTCATAGGGCCGAATCCCGCTCCCACACTTGGATTCGGGCTGTTTCAGTGCTCGTGCCGCGCTCCGAGCGGGTCCAGTGTTTCCGGGCGATTGGGGAGGGTTTTGGCCAACGGTTGGCCAAAACCGCCGGGCTGACGCCACGGACTAGGGGGGACTCCTAGCGCGGAACGATCGGCGCTGCCTGCGCGCCAGTGGTCGGCGTCACAGCGCGAGGATCAGGTCGCGGACGGCGGCGGGCTGGGAGAGGAAGGGGTGGTGGCCGGCGTCGAGTTCCACGACGCTGCCCGCCCGGCCGGCGAACTCGCGCTGCAACTCGGCGGGGGTGCCCTGGTCCTCTGTGCAGACGAGGTACGTCGAGGGCAGGTGCTGCCAGGCCGCTGACTGCACCGGCTGCTCGAGAACCGCCAGGCTCTGGCGGGCCGTCTTGTCCGTGGCCTCTCGCTGGATCTCCGGGTCGCAGTCCTGCAGGAACGTTTCAGCCAAGGCGTCCGGTCGGACAGTGAAGGTGCCGCCCTCGGGGTCGATGTCGAGGAACGGGGCGGGCTCCTCCCCGCCGAACGAGGAGAGGCTCTGCCCGACCTCGGGCAGGTAGCTGGACACGAGCAGCAGATGGCGCACGGCGTCGACGCCCGCCGCTGCCTCCGCGGTGACGATGCCGCCGTAGCTGTGGGCGACCACCACGGTCGGCTCGTCGCTCGCGGTCAAGACGTGCCGGACCGCGGCGACGTCCTCGGCCAGCCCGGGTCCTCCCGCATCCGTCGGCTCACCCGTCTCGCCGCAACTCGGCAGGGCGGGCGCCTCGCTAGCGAGGCCCTGCTCGGCCAGCAGCTCACCGGTTCGGTGCCACCACCACGATCCGTCCTTAACGCATGCCCCGTGCACGAACACGATCCTCATCATGGCCTCCTCGTCGTGTGTCGATCTACTGGCGAGCAACAATAGACGTACCGGTCGTTACGTGAAAAGATTGGGCGATGGGCAGACAGCGCCAACCACAAATCAGGCAGCGGCTCCTCGACGCGTGCACCGACCACGCGCTCGAGCACGGGCTCCCGGACCGGCTTGGGCCGCTGGCCGCCGCCGCAGGCACGTCGAACCGGATGCTGATCTACCACTTCGGGACCCGTGACGAACTGCTCCGCGAGGTCCTCGGACAGGCCCGCCGGCGCCAGGTCGAGGCCTTCACCGACCTCATACGCCTGCGACCCGACGAGCCCTACCCGACCACCCTGGCCCGCGCCTGGTCCGCGATCTCCGGGCCGCAGGGCGAGCCCTACCTCCGCATGTTCGGCCGGCTGCACGACACCGCGGGAGAACCACTCTGGCCCGGCTTCCGGCGGACCGCGACGACCGACTGGCTCGCACCACTCGAGGAAGGCATGCGCAGTCTCGGCCGACCTGAACTGGCGACCGTCGTGCTCGCCGTCATCCGCGGCCTGCTCAGGGACCTCGACGCCACCGGCGACACCGCACGCACCGACCGGGCCTTCCACGACTTCCTCGCCACAATCGATAGCGCCTGACAGCCCGGAAGGTGCTGCGGGGAGCTCGCTTCCGGCCGTGATCCCGCTGGCGCGAGGACTACAACCGCAACCGGCCGCACTCCGCGCTGGGCATGATGACCCCCGCCGCGTACGCCGCCACCTACGGCTCCAGCCGGAGCCGTCAAGGCCGGCTCCGGCTGATTCTCGCTTCGCTCCGCAACAGCCAGTCCACACAAGATGCACAGGGGTGCCGGCGCTGTGCGATCGCTGTGGCGTTTCGTGGCCGGTTTCGGGCGCTCGGGGTCTGTAAGGGGTGGATGATGAGCGCTTCGAGCATTGGTGCCGGTCGGGATGGGGGCTATGCCCGCTACCTGGAGGGCAAGACGGTCGCCCCTGAGCGCGGGGACTACTACCTCACGCCGGATGGGGAGCTGACGGAGGCCCCGGGCAGGTGGCTATCTGAGGCCGAGACGCTCGCCCGTCTGGGTGTCGATCCGGATGTCCCGGTGGCGGGTGGGGATTTCATGGCGCTGATGGACGGGAAGCATCCTGAGACCGGCCGGTGGCTGCGCAGGGCGGGTGCGGATGGTTCGCGGGGTGGTGGGATCGATGTGACGTTCAGCGCTCCGAAGTCGGTGTCGGTGGTGTGGGCGCTGGGGGATCCGTGGCAGCGGGAGCAGATCGAGGCTGCTCACGCCCGCGCGGTGGAGCGCTCGGTCGGGTATCTGCGTGCACGGGTGCCGGTCGTTCGTCGCCGCCATGGCGCTGAGGTCGTTGAGGAGCCCGCGAAGGATCTGATCGCGGCCGCATACCGCCACACGACGGCGAGGGGTGTCTCGGTTGCTGAAGCGCCCGACCCGCAGCTGCATACGCATGTGGTGATCTCGGGGGCGGTGCGTGAGGACGGGCGGATCGTCGCGGTCGCGTCGCGGCCGGTGTTTCGTGGTGCGCGGGAGGTCGGGGCGTTCTACCGCTCCGCACTGGCCGAGGAGCTTGCGGGGGAGGGCTACCCGATCGAGCAGGGCACCGGCCGCGACGGACGCTACTTCGAGATCGCCGGGGTACCCCGAGAGTTGCGTGACGCGTTCTCTGGCCGCCATCGTGAGATCGCAAAGGCCGCCGAGCGTTTCCGTGCCAAGCACGGCCGGGCACCCGAACGCGGGGAGCTGCGCGACCTGGCGCTCGAGAACCGCCGCGCCGAGGAGCTCGCGACCCGCGGCGATCTGCAGCGTGTTTGGGCGCGGACGGGTGAGCGTCACGGGTTCGGCGCTGACGAGGAGTGGGGGCCAGGCTTCAAGCGGACACTCGCGCCGAGCCGCAGCCCCCTGCCGGGACTCGCACGCACGATCCACCGCATCGCCCAACCGGACCGATCACCAGACCGCGGGCGCTGAATCAGTGCGCTGCAGTTCCCGCTCCCCGACCAGGGCAACTACGCAACGTTTTGTCCCTAGTCCCGGGACTGGGGACAAACTGCTATTCTGTGCCGATGGTCAAGGGCGAGGACGTCGTCGTGCTGCTCAAGCTGGCCGCCGAGCCGGCGGACTGGACTGTGCGCTCGCTGGAGGCCGATATCGGGATTCCCCGCAGCGTCATCCATCGCTCGGTCCGCCGCTTGACGGACGCCGGGCTGCTGGACGCCAAACGCCGTCGCGTCAACGCCAGCCAGGCCGAAGAGCTCCTCGTGCACGCCGTGAAATATGTGTTCCCGCCCGTGCGCGGCGGGGAGACGCGCGGCATTCCCACCGCGTGGTCGGCACCACCGCTGGCCGGCGAGCTCGCGCCGACGAGCGAGCTGCCTCCCGTGTGGCCCGATCCGATGGGGGAGGTCAGGGGCATAGCGCTACAGCCGCTGCACCACTCCGCGCCCGAGATCGCGCGCCGTGACCCCGCTCTCGCCGAACGCCTGGCGCTCGTCGACGCGCTGCGCCTCGGCGACGCCCGGGTCCGCGGCCTCGCCGCCAAGCTGCTCCGCGAGCGGCTACCCGGCAAGGCCATCGCCGCGTGAGCGTCGAGCTGCTCGAGCTCGGCGCGGCGGCGCTCGAGCCCGTGCTCGATGAGGTGGTCTTCCTCGGCGGGGCGAGCGTCGTACTGTGGATCACCGATCCGGGTGCTCCGCCTGTTCGGCCGACGAAGGACGTTGACGTCGTCGTCGAGGTCACGACCCGCTCTGCCTTGCACGCCTTCGAGGAGCGGCTGCGATCGCTGCGGTTCAGCGAGGACCAGACCGACGGCATCATGTGCCGCTGGCACCACCGCGACAGCGACCTGATCCTCGACGCGATGCCGGCCAACCCCGCCATCCTCGGGTTCGAGAACCGATGGCAGGCGCTCGCCATTCCCCGCGCGATCGAGCGCCGGCTGCCCTCAGGGGCGAAGATCCGCGCCGCACCGCCAACCTATCTTGCTCGCTACGAAGATCGAGGCGTTCAAGGGCCGCGGCGAAGGCGACTTCCCGGCCAGCCGCGACCTCGCCGACATCATTGCGCTCGTCGACGGCCGCGAAGAGCTCGTCGGCGAGGTGGCCGAGGCGCCACCCGAGCTGCGCGCCTATCTCAGCGACGAGCGCGCCATACTGCTCGCCCATCCTCGATTCCCCGAAGGCGTGTCGGCGGCGCTTAGGCCCGACGCCGCCAGCCAGGCCCGCGCGGATGCCGTAGTCCTGCCCCGCCTGCTGAAGATGAGCGGTGAAGTCTCAGGTGGCTACGTCTCCACGCTCGTCGCCGTCGGGCTGCTCGAGCGCGACCCCACAACCCGACGCTACAGGCTCCTCTGATGAGCCGCTGCAGGCAGCCGCGGGCCGTGACCGCCGAGATCGACGATGCGCTGGGCGTGGGCGGCCTGGAAGCCTCCGATCCCGATTACGTGGTGGTCCGCACGGTCGAGGATCTGGAGCGTGTGAGCGCTGACATCCTCGGTCGGCGCGACCGCCCGATCGTCGGGCTCACGCTGCACCCGGACGGGCACGAGCCGGTCCTCCGCGCGACCGACGTCCGTGTGGTGGTCGGCGCGGGCATACGCATCTACCTGATAGCCGAGGTTGATCTGCTGCACGGATTGCGCGAGCTGCTCGGCTCCCGGCTCAGGCTCGACGGCGGCGCAGCGCGCATCTGGTGGCCGGGCGCCAGCGCCCGCTGCGACCCTGCCGATCACCCGGTCGTGGTGGCGCTCGACGGCGAGCACTACCGCCACACGCTGGCCGAGTTCGCCCAGGAGTTCGACCTCAGCCGTCCGCGCGTGCGCAGCCGCGTGCGCGTGATCGAAGACGCACGGGCGTTCCTCGAGCACGAGATCGCACGCGTCCAGGACCACAACCGCCGGGCCCACGAGCGCCTCCGCAACGCACAGATCGAGTCCCACCGGCTGCGAACGCGCGCCGAAGCCGCCGAGGCGAGCTTCGCGGCCGTTCGCCCTCGCACCGATCACGACTGAGCTTCAGGCGCCGCCATAGGCGCTCGGCGAGGGTGGATCCTGGCGCACGCCCGCCAGGAGCGCCAGCAGCTGGGGCCCGGTGGTGCCGCCGAGCACGCGCAGGCGGTGCAGGCGGTAGCGGTCGTCGCCGGGGTGCGCCCAGCCCGGGACGACCGTGGTCGAGCCCGTGTAGCCGGCCGCGCGGACCGCCGCCACCACCGTCGGGTCATAGTGGCCGGACGGGTAGCAGAACCAGTTGACGGGGATGTGGAAGCGCTGCTGGAGCACTCCTCTGGCGACGGCCACCTCGTAGTGCAGCTGCGTCGCGTCCAGGCTGATCAGATCGGCGTGGCTGAAGCCCTGCGTGTCAAGCTCCCAGCCGGCGGACAGCAGGCCGCGGATCTCCTGCTGTCCGATGCCTCCCTGTGAGGGAGGCAGACCGGTGAGCTGGAGGTTCTCCTCGCCGACCCAGCCGAGGCGGCGCAGGATCGGCAGCGCCTGCGTGAACTGAGATTGATAGCCGTTGTCGAAGCTGACCACGATCGGCCTGCCCGCGCCCAGCGGCACGCCGCTTCGCCAGTAGGCCGCCATCTGGTCGAGTGTCACCGCGTGCCAGCCCGCGTGCTTGAGCGCCTGCATCTGTTCCGCGAGCTCCGCCGGCGCGACGTACAGACCCGGGAACGGCGCCCCCGCGGGGGCGGCGGCGATCACGTGATACATGAGTATCGGCACCGGCTCGGTGCCCGGCGGGCCCGTCCTGGTGCTCGCCCCGCTGGTGCTCGTGGAGGCGCCGCTGCGCGTGTGTGCGCGCGCCGCGCGCGCACCGTGCGAGACGGCTCCATGCGGAGCGCTGGAGGAGCTTCCACCCGCGCGAACGGCCACCAGCGCTACGATCGCCCCCACCGCCAGCGCTGCGATCGATGCGGCTGCTCGGCGTCGGCCGCGGCGAATCGAGCGCCGGCTCGCCTCACGTCTGGCGCGCCGCCTGTCAATGTCCATCTGGCTCGCCGGGTGTGCGGCCGTGAGACGTTGGGCTCATGGTGCGCGAAGGATAGCCGGCACCAACGAGATCCAGTCTCTTATAAGATCTGATCTCGTTTATGGCCATCCATCTGCGTGCTCCACTCCTCCTGGCCGGGCTCGCGGCCGCGGCATCCGTGGCGGGATGCGGGCGCTCGGGTCCCGCGCCGCTCGCCGCCGGCGGGTCCTCCGGCGGCTCCGGCCAGGCCAGGTTCGAGGTGGTCGCCGCGGAGAGCTTCTGGGGCAGCATCGCCAGTCAGCTCGCCGGCGCCAAGGCCACCGTGCGGAGCATCGTGGTCGATCCGAACGGGGACCCGCACAGCTACCAGCCCTCCGCACAGGACGCCCGCACGATGGCGAACGCCAGCGTGGCCATCGTCAACGGCGTCGGCTACGACAGCTGGGCGCAGCAGCTGCTGCAGGCGAGTCCCGCGGCCGGACGCGAGGTTCTGAACGTCGGCGATCTCCTCGGGCTCGGTGCGGGGGCCAACCCCCACCGCTGGTACTTCCCGGCCGACGTCCGCACGGTGGCTCGCCGGATCGTGGCCGACTACGAGCGGCTCGACCCGTCGGACACGGCCTACTTCGCCCAGCGCGAGCGCGCCTTCGAAGTCCACGGCCTCGCGCGCTACGACCGGCTGCGAGCGGAGATTCGCAGGCGGTACGCGGGCGTCCCGGTCGGCTACAGCGAGAGCATCTTCCAGGGCCTCGGCGAGGACCTTGGGCTTCGCTTGAGGACCCCGTACAGCTTTGCCAAGGCGATCTCCGAGGGCACCGACGTGACCGCGCACGACAAGGAGGCGGTGGACGCGCAGGCTCAGTCTCGCCAGATCAAGGTCTGGATCTACAACAGCCAGAACGTCACGCCGGACGTGCAGCGGATCGAGCAGATCGCCCGCCAACGCCACATCCCGATCGCGACGGTCACCGAGACCCTCACGCCGGCCTCCGCGAGCTTCGAGCAGTGGCAGGACGCCGAGCTGGAAGGGCTGCTGCGGGCGCTGCATGCGGCGACCGGGAGATAGCGTGGCGGACGCTCACGACCTCGCCGAGCCGGGCGGCGGCACAGCTGCAGTCGAGCCGGTCGGCCTCACCGGCCAGCCGTCCACGTGGGTCCAGCGGGCCGCGCAGGGGCTCGCGCAGGCGGGCTATCGCCGCGGCGGCGCGCGCCGCGCGATCCTGGAGCTGCTCGGCGAGCAGGAGTGCGCCCTGTCCGCTGTGGAGATCCAGCGCGAGCTGAGTGCCCGCAACCGCGAGGTCTCGCGCGCGAGCGTCTACCGCGTGATGGAGGAGCTCGAGCAGCTCGGGTTCGTGCAGCGCGTGGAGTTGGGGACGGGGGTCGTTCGCTTCGAGCCCGCGCGACACGGGCCGGGGCATCACCACCATCTCCTGTGCGACCGCTGCGGACGCCTGCAGCCGTTCGCAGACGACGGCCTGGAGCGCGCCATCCGCCGCGTCAGCGAGCGCCTGCCGCTGCGCGTCTCAGAGCACGAGATCGTGATCCACGGCGCCTGTGAGCGTTGCTCGCAGGATGATCGATCCGCCGCGGCGCCCGTCTCCGAGGGCGCCCGCGAGCGCGCTCGCGGGCGCCGGGCGATCAGTCGCCGCTGAGGTTCGGCGGCAGCTGCTGTCCCGCTGGCGGCGGGTCGTCCATCAGCAGCTGCGGAACCGTCACCAGGTGAAAGCCGCGGGCGCGCAGAGCGCGGATGATGATGGGGAGGGCCGCGATCGTCTGTTCGCGCGCGCCGCCCGCGTCATGCATCAAGATGATGGCGCCCGGATGCGCGCCCGCGAGTGCCCGTTCGACGATCACCGGGATGCCCGGCTGCCGGTAGTCGTCGGTGTCCACCGACCACAGCACCATCAGCAGGTGAAGCGCGCGCAGCTCGCGCATCGTGTTGGCGTTGAACGAGCCGTATGGCGGACGGAACAGCAGCGGCCGGCGCCCGCCGAGCAGTTCGATGCGGGCGATCTGTTCGAACAGCTCTTCGTGCTGGTCGTGCAGGGAGAGGCTGGCCAGCATCGGGTGCGTCTGCGTGTGGTCCCCGATCACGTCGCCGTCTTCGATCTCCCGCACGGTGGAGGCGCTGAAGTAGCGCAGCATCTTGCCGATGGCGAAGAACGTGGCGTGAACGTGGAAGCTCTCGAGCACGCTCAGGACGCCAGGGGTGTAGGGGCCGGGGCCGTCATCGAAGGTCAGCGCGATGTCGCGCCCGCGGGTCCCGCCCTCTCTGACGAACGGGGTGTACGCGCGCACCGCCCCCACCGCCGCGCCCTGGTCGTTTTCGGGAGCGCTCGGCGGTCGGGTCAGCGCCAGGTGCCCGCCCGCCCGTGAGGTCGAGGCGGAGCCCGAGCGCCCGTGGTGGGAGCCCGCCGCGGTCGCCGCGATCACGGCGATCACGGCCACCAGCACCACGCCCGCCCCGACCCTGCGCCTGCGGATCTGCGTGCGCCGCGCCAGCTCGCCCGCATCGGCCGCGACGGAGCCCGGCGGCGCAGCGGCCGGCGAGGGCTCCGGGGCCACGCCGGCCGGGGCGGGCGGCGTGGCTCTGCGCGCCTTGCGCTCATCCTCCCAATCCCAGTTCCAGCGGCGGGTCATGCGCAGATGCTAGACGCCGCTCTGGCGGGTAGAGCCGCCTGGCGCGGGCGGGCGGCTCAGCCGCCGCCGTAGGCGACCACCAAGTCGGTCGCCACGCCCGCGAGGAAGCCGGCGGCCATCAGGTACAGGCCGAACGTGTGATGCCCATAGCGGCGCATTCCCGTCCAGATCTCTCCGATCACGTACAGGACCGCGCCGCCGGCGAGCGCGTAGAACATCAGCTCCAGCGGTTCGGAGCTGACCTGGTAGCCGACGATCGTGCCGAGGAACGTCGGCCCGCCGCCGATCAACCCGGCGAGTCCCAGCCACTTCCAAGACGGACGCGCCCCGCCCAGCGGGCCGACGATCCCGAAGCCCTCGGTCGCGTTGTGCAGTCCGAAGCCGATGATCAGCACCGTCGCCAGTCCGATCGCGCCGGCTTTGGCCGACACCCCGATCGCGAGGCCCTCGGCGAAGTTGTGCAGGCCGATCGCCGTGGCGATCACCATGCCCGTCTGCAACGCGCGACGCCTGCTTTCCTCGGCGCCGGCCTGCGCATGCGCGATCTGCTCCGAGCCGACCACCACGGTGGCGTCGCCACCGGCGATCGGAGCGGGCGCGGCTCGTCGTGGGCGCAGCCTGCGCTCGACCGCCGAGATGCCGGCGGTCCCGATCGTGAAGCCGATCGCGAGCAGGGCGAACAGGCCGAGCACGTGACCGAAGCCGCTGGTGTGGCCCTTGAAGTGCGCCAGCCCCGTTTCGAGGATCTCCTCGCCGTGCTTGGTGACATCCATGAAGATGAACGCGAGGATCCCCACCGAGAACATCGCCAGGCCCACCCGCAGGCGGTCGTCCACCCGCTTGACCCGGCCCAGCGGCAGGCCGATGAAAATCGTCAGCCCGGCGATCGCGCCCAGCGCGACTGTCTCGGAGAAGCCCATCTGTACCTTTTTCTTGCTCGGGGGAGTCCCGTCCAGGTCGGTCGGTCGATCCTAGTTAGGGCTGCCTAATTTCTACCACACAGGTCGGGATTGAGGCGGCAGACGCCGTCCGCCGCCAAATACGTGAGAATCCGCGCATGCACGTCACCGCCAAGGCTGACTACGCCGTGCGAGCCGTCGTCGAGCTCGCCACCAGCACCCAGCAAGCGCCCCGCAAGGTCGACGAGGTGGCCCAGGCGCAGGGCATTCCGGTGTCCTTCCTGGAGAACATCCTCACGCAGCTGCGCTCATCGGGGATCGTGCGCAGCCAGCGCGGGCCGGAGGGCGGCTACTGGCTGGCCAAGCCCGCCGAGGAGGTCACCCTCGCGCACATCATCCGCGCGGTCGAGGGTCCGCTGGTCGGCGTGCGCGGGCAGCGTCCCGAGGAGATCGAGTACGTCGGCTCGGCGGAGGCGCTGCAGAGCGTGTGGGTGGCGCTGCGCGCCAACCTGCGCAAAGTCCTCGAGCACGTGACCGTCGCCGACGTCGCCGCGGGCAAGCTGCCCAAGGACGTGCTCGCGCTGACCCGCGAAGAGGAGGCCTGGCAGACCCGCTAGCGCACAACGGGTGTGCGGTTGCGCGTGTGCGCGCCCGCACACACGCGAGGGCACCTGTGGGCTACGCTGTCAAGCATCGGTCAGGGCCGCTGTCAATCGCTCCAGACCCGTCATCCCGTTCCCTCATCCCCTCCGGCGCAGCCGTCACCCAAAGGAGACACCGCTCGATGTCAGCCCCACCCTCAGCTGTTTCGTCCGCCCCGACGTCCGTCAGCGCCGGGAACACAGACGCCGCGGAGGCGGCCGTAGAGGCGATCACGGGCGCCGCCAGCCAGGACGTCACGTTCTCGCTCGAGCTGACCCAGGACCAGAAGGACATCCGCGACTGGGTCCACGGCTTCGCCGCCGATGTGATCCGCCCGGCGGCGCACGAGTGGGACGAGAAGGAGCAGACCCCTTGGCCGATCATCCAGGAGGCCGCCAAGATCGGCCTGTATGGCTTTGAAGGGCTCGCGCAGTTCTTCGCCGACCCCACCGGCCTGACGATGCCGATCGTCAACGAAGAGCTCTTCTGGGGGGACGCGGGCATCGGCATGTCGATCATGGGCACCGCGCTCGCCGTGGCCGCCATCTTCGGGCAGGGCTCCGGCGAGCAGATCGGCGAGTGGATCCCGCGCTGCTTCGGCACGCAGGACGACGTCAAGGTCGCTGCGTTCTGCGCCTCCGAGCCCAACGCCGGCTCGGACGTCTCGGGCCTGCGCACGCGTGCCAAGTTCGACGAGGCGACGGGCGAGTGGGTCATCAACGGCCAGAAGGCGTGGGCGACTAACGGGGGCATCTCCGACGTCCACGTGGTGATCGCGACCGTGGACCCCGAGCTCCGCTCGAAAGGCCATGCCGCGTTCGTCGTGCCCATGAGCGAGGCCAAGGGCATCTCGCAGGGCTCGAAGGTCTCCAAGCACGGCCTGCGCGCTTCGCACACGGCCGACGTCTTCCTGGACGACTGCCGCGTGCCGGCCGGCTACGTGCTGGGCGGCAAGGAGAAGCTGGACGAGCGGATCGCCCGCGTGCGCGAGGGCAAGAAGGGCAACTCGCAGGCGGCCATGCAGACGTTCGAGTCATCGCGCCCCACCGTCGGCTCCCAGGCGCTGGGGATCGCGCGTGCCGCCTACGAGTACGCCCTCGACTACGCCAAGGAGCGCGAGCAGTTCGGTCGCAAGATCATCGAGAACCAGGCCATCGCGTTCACGCTGGCGCGGATGAAGATGGAGATCGACGCCGCGCGCCTGCTGGTCTGGCGCGCCTCGTGGATGGGACGCACCCAGGTTCCGTTCGAGAACGCCGAGGGCTCGATGAGCAAGCTGAAGGCCGGCGAGGTGGCCGTGTGGGCGACCGAGCGCGCCATCCAGATCCTCGGCGGCAACGGCTACACGCGCGAGTTCCCCGTCGAGCGCTGGCACCGCGACGCGAAGATCTACGACATCTTCGAGGGCACCGCAGAGATCCAGCAGCTGGTGATCGCCCGCGCGATCTCGGGCATGCACATCAACTAGGCCCGGGTCGGGCGGTCCGTCTCCTCTCGCTGGCGCAGCTGCAACCGGGCGGTGGCCGGCACCCGCGAGCGGGCGCTCCTACCAGGCCTGTCCGGCGCCGCAGTTGGGGCAGGCCACGGTGGTGGACACGGAGGCGCGGAACAGATAGCCGCATTCGCAGCTGTAGGAGGCCTGGTCCACCGGGCCACCGGCCTCGCGGACGCGCTGCGCCGCCGGGTCCCACGCACGCGGGGGCGGCTGGGCGGCGGGGGCACCGCGCCGGCGGCGCAGCCGCCGCGGGTGGCGCCGATCGCCAAGGGGATGAAGAAGCCCTGTTCTCATGATCCGCTACCCCCTAGAACGCCATCTGCGTCAAAAGGTTTCGCCTCGACACCTAAAGGTTTCGCGCCGCAGTGCCGTTTTCCTCGTCCAAGGCCCGCGCAGCGCCCCCGAGTCCGACGCAGCGCAGCGGCCACGGCAGCTGCGGGCGTTTGAGATACTTGCTGGCGATGAACCCCGCGCGTAAGCGAACGGTGCGCCTGGTTGTGGCGCTGAGCGCGGCCGTGGTGCTGGCGAGCGCGCTGATCTACACCAGCTTCAGCGCCGCCAGCCCGGCTCTGACGCCGAGCCAGCTGGCCCGCCAGGCCCAGCCTGGCCGCAGCTACCAGGTCACCGGCAAGGTCGCCCAGGGCTCCGTGCACCGCGGCGGGTCGGTGCTCTACTTCAGCGTGGAGGATCGCGCCGGCGGGACAACCATCCCGCTCGCCTACACGGGAACCGTGCCCGATCCCTTCCGCGAAGGCCGCGAGGTGATCGTGACCGTCGAGAAGCAGGGCGGACGGTTCGTGGGCGAACGCAACTCGCTGATCACCAAGTGCCCGTCCAAGTACAAGACGGCCCCCGCCGGCCAGAAGCAGAACTACTGAGTGCCCCGTTTTGCAGCACAACACGCCCGCTCGGGTCCTGAAGGCTGATGGCCGGCCTCGGGTTCGCGTGCCTGCTGCTGGCGCTCGCCGTGTGCGTGTACGGAATCGGCGCATCGCTGTACGGCGTGCGCAGCGGACGCGTCGAGCTCTCGGCGTCCGGGCGGCGCTCGGTGTATGCGCTGGCGGGCATCCTCACGGTCGCCTTCGCCGTGCTGGAGGTGGCGTTCCTGAGCAACGACTTCACCTTCAACACCGTGGCCGACACCTCCAGCCGGACCACGCCGACGTTCTACCGCGCCGCCGCCGTGTGGTCCTCCCAGGAAGGCTCGCTGCTGCTGTGGGCGTGGCTGCTGTCGCTGTGGTCGAGCCTCGCGCTGTTCTTGACGCGCAAGCGCATGCGCGACGTCGCCGCCTACGCGACCGCGATCCTGCTCGGCTTCGGCGGCTTCTTCATCTCGCTGATGGTGTTCTACGCCAACCCGTTCGCCACCACCCGCCCGGCGCCGGCCGAAGGCGTGGGGCTGGATCCGCTGCTGCGCTTCCCCACGATGATGATCCACCCGCCGATGCTCTACTCGGGCTACACGCTGTGCACGATCCCGCTGGCCTTCGGCATGGGGGCGCTGCTGGCTCGCAGGGTGGACGCCGACTGGATCAAAGCGATCCGCCGCTTCGCCTTCGCCGCCTGGCTGTTCCTCGGCGTGGGCATCCTGCTCGGCGCGCGCTGGTCCTACTCCGAGCTCGGCTGGGGCGGCTACTGGGGCTGGGACGCCGTGGAGAACGCCTCGCTGATGCCGTGGCTGACCGGCACCGCCTTCCTGCACTCGCTGATGATCCAGGAGAAGCGGGGGATGCTGAAGGTGTGGAACGTCTCGCTGGTGCTGGCCACCGGCACGCTGGCGATCATGGGCACGTTCCTCGTGCGCAGCGGGGTGCTGAACTCGATCCACGCGTTCGGCGGCGCCACGCTGGGCGTGCCGTTCGTCTCGCTGATCGCCGTGCTGATCGCCGGCTCCATCTACCTGATCGTCTCCCGCCGCGACATGCTGCGCTCCGAGCACCGACTGGACTCGCTGCTCTCGCGCGAGTCGATCTTCCTCGCCAACAACCTGGTGTTGGTGGGGCTCTGCTTCGTGATCTTCTGGGGCACCTACTTCCCGCTCATCTCCGAGGCGCTCAACGGCCAGGAAGCATCCGTCGGCCCGCCCTGGTTCGACCGCTACACGGTGCCGCTGGCGCTGGCGCTGGTGCTGCTCAGCGGCATCGGACCGGTGATCGCCTGGCGCCGCGCGACGCTGGCCAACGCGCGCCGCAACTTCCTTGCGCCCCTCGCCGCCGCGATCCTCACGCTGCTCGTGCTGCTCTTTGTTGGGCCCGCCCACCCCGCGCACAAGCCGTTCGCCATCGCCATGTTCTGCTGCGCGGGCTTCGTGTTCGGCAGCATCGGCCAGGAGTTCTTCCGCGGCGTGCGCGCGCGGCGTGCGATGGCCGGCGAGGCGCTGCCGCGCGCGCTGGCGGCGCTCGTGCAGCGCAACCGCAGACGCTACGGCGGTTACGTCGTGCACCTCGGCATCGCCGTCCTGTTCATCGGCGTGGCCGCTTCCTCGTCCTTCCAGCACGCCTCCGAGCTGGGGCTCTCTCCCGGCCAGTCCACCCGCGTCGGCGCCTACACGGTCCGCTACATGCGCCCCACGGCCACGATCACGCCCCGCTATGACAGGGAGCACACCGGCTCGACGCTCAGCCTGGGCGCGATGCTCGACGTCAGCAAGAACGGCCACCATGTCTCCACGCTGACACCGAGCGAGGGCTTCTACGCCTCCCAGGAAGCCAGCCAGGGGTCTGTCGGCAGCCTGATCGGCGGGCAGCCGGTCAGCCACGTGGCCATCAACGCAGGCGTCACCCGCGACGTCTGGAGCGCGATACAGCCCGACATCGAAGCCCCGGCGCTGCAGCGGATCATCAAGGCGGGCAACAGCACGCTCTCGCCGGAAGAGGCACTCGTGGCGATCGGCTACCTCGCCCGCGCCTACCTCAAGCATCCCCCACAGGCGCAGTTCCACTTCATTGTCTCGCCGCTCGTGATGTGGATCTGGATCGGTGGCCTGATCGTCTTCGGCGGCGGCCTGATCGCGATCTGGCCTGCCCCGAGCGCGGTGCGCCGCCGGGTGGCCGCGCGCTCGCGCGCCCGCGCCGTGCGCGGGCTGGCACGCGCCTGAAGCTCGAGCGTCCTGGGAGGCTGACCGCTTGAGCCCCGTGGTTGCAGTCCTCCTGCTCGCTGTGCTGCTCGTGGTCGTGGTCGTCGTGGTGAGCGCACCGCTGCGGGCCGCGCGCGCCGAGCGGGAGGGGCGCTCCCCGCGCGAGGGCCGTGCCGAGGCGCCGGAGGAGCTCGACCCCCAGGCCGGCACACAACGCGACGAGCTGGAGGCCGCCAGAGAGGCCAAGTACCGGGAGATCCGCGACTCGGAGCTGGACTACCGCACCGGCAAGCTCTCACAGCAGGACTACCACGCGATCGACTTCCAGCTGCGCGCCGAGGCGCTTGAGATCCTCAACCGGCTGGAGCGGCTCGATCGGGGAGCCGGCGGCGAGCCGGCGGTGGCCGGCGAGGCGTCGGGGGAGCCGCAGGCGGAGGAGCCGGAGGCCGAGCCCGAGCCCGGGCACGGGCCGCGCGCCGGCGGGTAGCTCCGCCTCGGTGGGCGCTCAGGCCCAGGGTCGCTTCAGCAGCAGGATCGCGTTCAGGAAGAACAGGACCGCGAAGAAGACCGTCCAGCGGTTGAGGTTGCGCTCGACCATCGAGCCACCGCCGAGCGGGCCCGCGCCGCTGCCCACGCCGAAGGCGCCGGACAGGCCGGCGTCCTTGCCCGAGTGCATCAGCACCAGGAAGATCACGATCACGGCGATGATCACCTGCAGGACGGAGAGGATGGCTTCCACGCCGGGAACTCTACCGACTCGCGGCGCCTACGGACAGTGCACGACGCGGAGGAGGTGGGCCTGCGATGCGGCGCGCACGTCACCGGGGGCAGGGGATGGTGCGCTTGGCCATCACGGTCGAGCCGTCCTCGAAGCTGAATTGCGAGGCGACCGGCCAGCCCCCGTGCGGGCAGCTCTTGGGCAGGACGATGCCCTTCACGTGGAACAGCTTGCGCTTGCCATGCACGCGCTTGTAGTAGGCGACGTTGTGGGCTCCGAGCGTGATGGACGCGCTCGTCGCGGATGCATCTGAGGCTTCGGGGAGGACTTTGATCAGCGGCACGTCGAGGCTGAAGCCGAGCCCGTAGGGCTTCGGCCCCGTGATCACCGAGCCCCCGAACACGATTTCGATCGACACCGGCGTGGAGCCCTCCAGGAAGGCCAGCAGCGCCGTGTGTCCGGGACGGTTGTCGCTGAGGAAGAGATCCAGCGTGTATTTCTCCCTGACCGTTTCCTTGCCGATTTCATAGGCCCCCTCGCCGCCTCCGAATCCGGCTCTCGAGTCCGCCGGACAGCCCTTCGGGCCGACCCGCAGCAGCGTTTCCTCACTGCACGTGCCGGTGCCCTGGAGATCGAGGGTGACCCCGGCCGGGCCGAACACGTTGACGTGCGTGATCGGCGATGGCACCGGCAGGTTGGTGGAGCCGATGGTGGCGTTGCCGAATGCGTTGGTCGGCAGCCCTGGCGTGTTCGGCGTAAAGCCCGCCTGGGTGATGCTCACCGTCTCTTCCGCCCGCGCGGGGCCGGCGGCGAGCAGCAGTGTGAGACCGGTCAGCGCTGCTACGACTGGACCCCTGGCGATCATCGTTCTCCTCCGTCTGCTTGCTGGAGGCCCCAGCCTGCTGGGAGCAGGCCACCGTGTCAAGCGGCGTATCCGATACTAGAGCGGCTTGACACGAGCTTCATGTGCGGTCAGTCTGCAAACGGCCGGCAGGAGTAGCCCCGAGCGCCCCGAAGAGGCTGAAGTGCCCGCCTACGCCGGCTTCCAGCCGAGCGCCCCGCAACACTTCATGCACACCCGAGCGAGCGGAGATTTGCCAGTCTGATTACGAATCCTTTACGGATTCGTGATTGCCTGCCGATATGAATGGCGGTGGGCCACCCTGCGACTGTGGGTCAGCCTCACCCGGCCACAATCATGGGACGAACCCGAGATGACCCTGACCCCGGCATGCCACCACTGATGAGCGCGCGTCGACGGGCGCTGCGCGCGATGCTCTCCGCGGTCGCCGGCGGCGGATTGACCGCGGCCGGCCTGGGAGGACCGCTGTCCGCCGGGGCGCTCGGCGCCGAATCGCCCGCCGGCACGCCCACCTCGACGGAAGGCACCTCGACCACCGCCCCCGCGACAGGCGCCCAGCAAGCCGCGGAACAGCCGGCGAGCACCACGACGACCGCGTCCACCACCACGCCCGCGCCCACCACCACGGCTCCGCCGACGAGCGCACCCACGCCGCCCGCCACCGAAGCCCCCGTGGTGGTGCTCCAGCGCCGGCAGAAGATCACCTCCGGCGGTCCCGCCAACCCGAGCGTGAGGACCACCAAGGCCAAGACGGAAAAAGCCACGTCGAGCAAGGGCAAGGGGGTCAAGAAAGCCTCCGGCCCCAACAACGTGGCCGCCTCGCCGCAGGCTGTGGCCCAGGCGGGAGCGCTGGCCGCGATGCTCGCCACCTCCGACGCATCGGCCCAGGCGCTGGCCTTCTACCGCATCCCCCTGTTCCTGCTTCCCATCTACAAGGCTGCCGCCGTCCAGTACGGCGTGCCGTGGCAGATCCTGGCCGCGGTCAACGAAATCGAGACCAACTATGGCACCGATCAGTCCGTCTCCACCGCGGGCGCGGTCGGCTGGATGCAGTTCATGCCGAGCACGTGGCTGCAATACGGCGTGGACGCCCTCAACGCGGGCTACGCGGATCCCTACAACCCGGTTGATGCGATCTTCGCCGCCGCCCGCTACCTGCGGGCCGCGGGAGCCGCCAGCGATCTGCGCGCGGCGATCCTGGCCTACAACCACTCCGAAGAATACGCCGACTCGGTGCTGCTGCGAGCCAAGCTGATCTCCACCTACCCGAAGGCCGTCATCGCCACCCTCACGGGCCTGATCGACGGGCGCCTGCCCGTCACCGGCAAACACCTCGCATGGGGCCCGCTTTCCGCCCCGACGCTCTCGCCCTCCAATGCCACGGCCAACGCGGCCGCCGTCGGAAGCGGTTCGAGCGCCGCCGCGGGGACCTCCAGCGCCGCCTCCAGCGTGTCAGCCGCCGCTGGGACCCCCGGCTCCTCGGCGCCGCTCACACCCGCCGCGGCGGCCGCCGCGGCGACGTCCAAGGGGAGCGCCTCCAGCGTGCAGCTGATGCAGCTGGTCGAACTGACCAGCGCGCCGAACGCCTCCGTGGTCGCCGTCCAGGACGGCCGCGTCGTCCAGATCGGCCACTCTCGCAAGCTTGGCCGATTCCTGATCCTGCGCGACGTCTATGGCGACGTGTTCACCTACGCCGGGCTGGGCAGCATCACGCCCACCTACATGCCCGCCAAGGCGCCGCGCGCGCCTGTGACCTCGCCGGTCGTGGAAGCGGCCAGCAGCCACGATCCCGCGCCCGCCCAGGCGGCCAGCGCGGGAAGCCAGGCGCCGCTGACCCTGCGCGTCAAGACACCGCTCAAGCAGACCAAGCCCGCGAGTACCGGTCGCGGGCAGGCAACGGCTCCAGCGGGCGCCCAGGAAGAAGCGCCGGCCGGGATGGGCAAGGTCCGTCTGTTCGCCCACCCGGGCAACCCCGACGCGCGTGCCGCCGCCCTCGCCAACTCCGCCAGGAAGACCAGCGCCACCACTGCGCACCAGCGCCTGCCATTGCGTCCTGGCTCCGTGCTCGCCTCGGGCACCGTGCTCGGCAAGGTGCGCGTGCCGGCGGGCGCCCGTGCCGGGCATCTGCGCTTTGCGATCCGTCCCGCCGGCGACAACGCCACGATCGACGCGGGGCCGATCCTCGCCAACTGGGCGCAGCTGCAGGCCGCGCTGCATCCCCAAGGAGCGAAGGCCACCAACGCCCTGCTCGGCGCGACCGCCAGCGACGTCTTCCTGCAGTCCAAGGCCCAGCTGATGCGAGCCGGGCTGTCGGACCCCGGAATCACGATCTCCGCCTGCGGGCGCCAGGACGTCGCCGCCGGCGCGGTGGACGGGCGGGTGCTGGCCGTGCTGGCGTTCCTCTCGCGCAGCGGACTGAAGCCGACCGTGGGCGCCCTGCGCTGCAGCCAGGCCAGCGCCGCGGCGGCGGGCGCCTCCGCGGCGCGGGCCACAAGCGATGCCGTGGAGATCACCGCCCTCAACGGCACCCAGATCGCCCGCCACCAGGGCCCCGGGACGATCACCGACCTCGCCATCCGCACGCTGCTCACGCTCCCCGGCGAATTCGTGCCCCATGAGATCGTCAGCCTGATGCGCTATCCGGGCGCCTCGAACACGCACGCGCTCGCCTCATCGTGGAGCCACATTCGCCTCGGGTTCCTGCCGGCTCGCCACGCCACCGCGCTGCGTGCCTCCGCGCTCGGCACGGCGGCACACTCAGCGCGCTCCGGACGGACCGCGGCCTCACCGCTCGTCACCACCACCATTCTGAGCGCCAGCCAGTGGAACCGGCTGCTGACGCGCGTCGCCACGCTGCCGGCGCCCACCGTGGCGAGCAAGCCGAGCTCCGCGGCGATCGCCGACCCGAAGCGCCCGTAGCCCACGCGCCGTTCTCAGCCGGCCGCTGCCGGCGGCGCTGCCGCGCCCGCGCCCGGCTGTGCCCGCAACGAGTCGCGCAGCAGCGGGCTGCATTTCGTCTCGGCCGCTTTGAACTTGGCGCTGGCGGTGTTCAGGCCGTTGGTGTTGAACACGGGGCCTTTGCCAGAGGTGTTGGGCGCGGGCACGGCGATCCCGCTCTGGCGCATGCACGTGGCGAACTTGACGAGCGCCTGCTTGAAGGCGGGACTGGCGAAGTTGCGCCCGCCGCCGGCGCGGGGGAAGCGCCCGCCGGGGGAGCCGCCGCACTTCTTGACCGCCGCTTCGTACTGCGCGCGGGTCACGCCCTTGGGCAGCTGCGGGCCGCCCGCCGCGCCGGCGCCGCCGAGAAGGCCCTGTCCACCCTGTCCGGGGGTGCGTTTCGGCAGCGTGATCCCGCTCTTCTGCAAGCATTCGCGCAGGGCCGAGAAGCGACGAGCGGGCGTGCCCTGGGCTCCGCTGCTGGTCGATGCTGCGGCGCTCGCGGCGGTGCTCGAGGTGCTGGATGAGCCTCCGCAGGCAGCCAGCAGGAGGCTGGCGAGCACGAGGAGGAGCGCGACCGGGGCCGCGGATCTACGTCTTGCGTTGATGTGAGGCATGGATCTCCTTGTCGATGATTCGTGCTGGCGGACTCGGTGCGTTGGCGGGCACCGGTCCTCGAGATGGTGGGTGACTGCTTTCCCTCCCCGGTCCTCGCCTCAGCCGCTCCCGAACAGGCTCGGTCCGGCGCCGCTGCCCCCGCTCGCTGCGCCGGCGCTGCTTCCGCTGCCCGTGGACCCGCCGAGCAGGGCCGCCAAGCCGCTGCCGCCGGAGCCGACGCTGATCGATTCAGCGGCGAGCGTGCCGTTGGCGGCGCTGGCGCCGGTGATCGTCACGGTTTCGCCGGGGTGGATGCCCTTGACGGTGGCTTTGACGGACTTGGTCACGCTCGTGCCCGCCGAGGTGGTGACCTTGATGGTGTTGCCTTCGGCGTCGGTCACATACAGCGTGTCACCTGCAAGGTAGGCGACCTGGCCGGCTGTGGGTCTGGTGAAGCCGCCCGCGGATGCCGTCGAGCCCGCTGCTTCGCGGCCAGATGAGCTCGCGCGAGTGCCGCCGCCCGCCGCCGCGCGCAGCGCTGCTGAGCGTGAGGCGCCACCGCCGCCGGCGGTGGAGGAGGAGCTCGAGGAGGCCTGGCCCTTCTCCACGAGCACGCCGCCGATGAAGCCGCACGCAGTCAGCAGCACCGCGAGCAGCGCCAGCGGTGCGGGGGAGAGCAGGCGTCGGCGCGGCCGGCGCGGCAGCTCCTCGGACTCCTCGAGCCACTGGTCCTCCTCGATCTGCTCATGAGCCGGGGTCTCCTGCAACGCGAGGGGATCTGGGCTGTCGTGTGTGGGAGATTCCTCGTGGGGCATGGCGGGCTCCTCGATGGGTGGAGGTGTGTCACTCAAAGCGCAGCGCTTCGATCGGTCTGAGCGACGCTGCGCGAGCAGCGGGATAGGTGCCGAAGAAGAGGCCCGAGAGCGCCGCCGCGCCGAAGGCGAGGAAGATCGAGTAGGTCGCGATCTCCGGGTGCACGCCCGCGATCTTGAACTGGCTGCCGAGCACACCGACCACCACCCCGGTGAACCCGCCGATCAGCGACACGAGCACGGCCTCGGTCAGGAACTGGGTGAGGATGTCGCTGCGCCGCGCGCCGATGGCCTTGCGGATGCCGATCTCGCGGGTGCGCTCGGTGACGCTGACGAGCATGATGTTCATGACGCCGATCCCGCCTACGAGCAGCGAGATCGCCGCGACCTCGCCGAGCAGGGTGGTGAAGACGCTGCTGGTGGAGCTCGAGGTCGACAGTAGCGATCCCTGGTTGAGCACGTTGAAGCCCGGTTCCGCCGTGTTGGTGATCTTGTGGCGTTCCTCGATGATCGACGTGACCTCGCCTTCGGCGGCGTTGAGCGCCGATTCGGACTTAGCCTCGACGGTGATGGAGCTGATCGACCCGTAGCCGGTGAGCGAGTCCTCGACCGTCGAGATCGGCGACATCACGACGTCGTCCTCGTTGGTGGCGCCGTTGGTCCCCTTCGAGGCGAGCACCCCGACCACTTCGAAGTTGCTCCCGTTCACCTTGATGCTCTGCCCGAGCGCGCTCGCGCCCGCGAACAGCTCCTGCACGACCGTCTGGCCGATCACCGCGACGCGCTTGTGTTCCTTGATGTCGGCTTCCGTGAAGGCCGCGCCTTCCTGGACCCGGTAGCTGTGGGCGGCGAGATAGGAGGGGGTGGTGCCGACGAACGAGGACGGTTCGTAGCTTGTGCCGTTGTTGACGAGTTTCACGCTGCTCGCGTTCACGACGGGCGAGGCGCTCTTGACATCCGGGGCCTTGCCCGGTTGCTGGAGCGCTTCGGCATCCTTGCTGGTCAACGACACGGTGCTCGAGCCGGAGGAGCGCGCGCCGCCCCGCCCGCCGCCGGACTGCACCAGCAGCACATTGGTTCCCAGGCTCTGGATCGTGGACTTCACCGCGTTGGAGGAGCCGTTGCCCACGGCGATCAGGACGATCACCGACGCGACGCCGATCGTCATGCCCAGGATCGTCAGCCCGGAGCGCAGCTTGTTGGCGGTGATCCCGCTCCAGGCGATGCGCAGTGTCTCGGTGCCGATCACGCCTGCGCCTCCGGGATCGCGCGGCCGGCACGCGGCGCGTGAGCCGACTTCTGGGCCCGCGGGGCGGGCGGAGGGTCGTGCACGCCGGCCGAGCGCCGGTCCTCCACGACCGCCCCGTCGCTGAGGCGGATCACCCGCTTGCACTGCGCCGCCACGTCGGGCTCGTGCGTGATCAGCACGACCGTCCGGCCTTCCTCGTTGAGGCGCGCGAAGATGCGCAGGACGTCCTCGGTGGAATGCGAGTCGAGATTCCCGGTCGGCTCGTCGGCGAGGATCAGCGAGGGGTTGGTCACCAGCGCGCGCGCCACCGCGACCCGCTGCTGCTGACCTCCGGAGAGCTCCGCAGGCTGATGGCTCAGGCGGTGCCCCATGCCGACCGAGCGCAGCGCCCGCTCGGCGCGACGCCGCCGCTCGGCGCCCCGAAGGCCTGCGTATGCGAGCGGCAGCTCGACGTTGACCAGCGCGCTCGTGCGCGGAACGAGGTTGAAGCTCTGGAAGACGAAGCCGATCTTGCGGTTGCGCAGGTCGGCGAGATCGTCCTCGTCCATCTGCGAGACGTCCACGCCGTCGATGAGGTAGCGGCCGCTCGTGGGGATGTCGAGGCATCCCAGGATGTTCATCAAGGTGCTCTTGCCGCTCCCCGAGCTGCCCATGATCGCCACGAGGTCGCCCGTCTCGATCCGCAGCGAGATCTCGCGCAGCGCCCGCGCCCTGATCTGACCGAGCTCGAAGAGCTTGCCGATGTCGTTGACCTCGATGACGGGGTGTCGGCGCGCGGCGGCTCCCGGACCCTGGGCGCCCCTCCCGCTGGACGGGCGCGCCACCAGCGGACGCGCGCGCGGCGCGCGCCGCCCGATCCCGGTGCGTGGGTGCAGCGGACCGCGCATCAGCCGCCGCCCCTGAAGAAGGCTCCGGCGCCGGCGAGGCCGCCGCCTCCCCCGCCCAGCGCGCCGCCGAGGCGCCCGCGCAGGGAGGTGCCCGTGGTGCTGGTCGTGGTGCTCGCGGGCAGCACGATCGTCTCGCCGGCCTTCAGTCCGCTGAGGATGATCGTCGAGCTGTTGCCCGCCAGGCCGGTGACGACGCGCTGACGCACCTGCTTGCCGCTCCGCAGCACGGTCACGCTCCCGCCCGAGATGGCGCTGGTCGGGACGTTCATCCCTTCGGCCTGCTTGACCACCACTTCGGCGGTGGCGCTCATGCCTGGCTTCAACCCGGCTTCCATCTGGTCGAGCTGGAAGGTGACGTTGTAGCTGATCACGCCGCTGTTGCTCGTTGACAGGATCGCGACTTCGCCGACGTGCGCTGCGACCTTGCGGCTCGCGAGTGCTTCGATCGTCACCGTGGCGATCTGTCCGGCCTTCACGCTGCCGATTTCAGACTCCGAGAGCGCCACTATCAGCTGCATCGAGCTGAGGTCGCTCAGCACGGCGAAGGCGGAGCTCGAGGAGCTCGAAGAGGCCGAGGAGCCGGCGGCGCTCGAGCGCCCGCCCGCGCCCGACGCTCCGCCCGCCGCCGATGCGCCCGATCCCGACGTGGCGGAGGCGCTGGCGGCGGTGGAGGCGCGGGTCGTCCCGCTGGCCGAGACGTTTTCCCCCACCTGGCCGCTCAGGGAGGCGATCGTTCCGCCCTCGGGCGCATAGAGCCTGGTGTCCTGGACGGCCTGCTCGTCGCTCTGGACGGTGAGCTTGTCGCTCCGCACGGCGGCGCGCGCGGAGGCGAGGTTCGCTTCGCGCGTGGCCGCGCTCACCGTCGAGCTCGATTTGGCTTCCGCGCTCGACTTCGCTTCCGTGGCTTCGCCCTTCCCAGTTGAGGTCCCTTTGCTCTTGCTCGGGGACGTGCTCGTTGGCGTAGTTGTCGTGGTCCGCCGGCTCGGGGTGGTGGACGTGGGCGTGCTCGCGGGCGTCGTCGAGACGGGTGTGGTCGCGGCGCTCGGGGTGCTCGCCGCCGGCGCGCCTGCCGGGGCGCTCGCCGAGGGCTTCGAGTCGGCGGTCGCGGTCGCGCTGGGCGCGGAGGCGGCGGCCGCCGTCGGGGTGCTGGCAGTGGCGGAGCCGCCGGTTCCGCCACTGGAGCCTTCGCCGTTGGTTTCCTGCTCCTTGGCGAGGCTCGCTTCGGCGGACTGCAGGCTCGCCTTGGCCTGTTCCAGGGTGACTTCAGCGCTCTGCGGGTTGAGTGTGGCCAGCAGCTGGCCCTGCGCGACCTGCTCGCCCTGGGTCACGTAGATGCTCGTCACCGTGCCGCTCGTCCTGAAGCCCAGGTTGAGCTCGCTGGCGGGCTGGAGGTTGCCGCTGCCGGAGACCGTCGACTGGACGACGCCCCGGGCGACCGTCGCCGTGCGCGTCGCCGTCGCCTGGCTGCCCGAGGCGGGTCCGACCACGAGGATGGCAGCCGCGATCGCACCGGCACATAGAACTCCCAGTGCGTACACGAGCCAGGATGCGCTTGTGCGGTCGGTCATTTGACTGTCTCGATCCTCAGGCGAGTCGGTAAGAGTGGGCGAGCGAAGAAACCCCGTAAGGGCGCGTAAGTCCGCAGTTGCGCGTTGCGAGGGCAGCCTGGAGCGCAACCCGCTCATCCGGGCGGACGGCGCCCGCGCGGCCCTATCCACTCGGGTCCTACGCCTGGTGGGTGAAGTTCCTCAGCGCGTTGCTCATCCGCCGGCGCGCGCCAACGCGCTCCGCAGGATGGCCTCGCACTTCGTCAATGCCGCCTTGAACTTCGCGCTGCGGGTGTTGAGGCCCTTCGTACTCATGTTCGGGCCGAGGCTCACACCGTTCACGCGCATGCAGGAGGTGAACTTGGGGAGCGCCTGTCTGTACGCCGGGCTGCTCGTGCCAGGGACGCTGCCGATGCCTGCGCCGGCACCCGAGCTACCGAGCCCGCCGCAGGCCTTCACTGCCGCTTCGAGGCGCGCGCGAGTCACGCCCTTGGGCAGGGAGGCGAGGATGGCGGCGAGAGACGAGCTCTGCGCGGTGATGTTCTTGGGCAGCGGGATGCCGTTCTTCTGCAGGCATGCACGAAGCGCCGCGAACTGTTCGCC
>DAINPC010000007.1:0-8803 GCA_036743695.1 Solirubrobacteraceae bacterium
GATCTCGGGGTGGATCAGCGGCTCGCCGCCCGCGATCGAGACCATCGGCGTGCCGCTCTCCTCGATCGCCGCGATCGCCTGCTCGACGGGCATCCGCCGGCGCAGCTCGTGCTCGGGGTGCTGGATCTTGCCGCAGCCCGAGCACGCCAGGTTGCACTGGAACAGGGGCTCCAGCTCCACGATCAGCGGGAACTTCTCGCGTTTGGCCAGACGCTGGCGCGTCAGATACCAGCCCATGCGCGTGCTCTGCCTGATGCGGACCGCCATGACGGCCACCTTAGTCGCCTGGCGCCAAGTCGTGAAGGGCGCCTGCCACGTTGCGCAGCGCCCTTGCCGCACGAACCACCCCGAACGCCGCCCGCGGTCGCAGCAGCTCATGCTCAGGGCTGTCCAGCACGACCCGCACCACCCCGAACGGGCGCGCGCCGGCGCCCGCGGCCAGCCACACCGACTCCATGTCCACAGCGATCGCCCCGCCGGCGTGCAGCTGCGCGCGCCGCTCGCCCAGCGCCAGGCGCGAGACACAGACCACGTTGCCGACGCGCACCTTCAGCCCCCGCCCCGTCAACCGGTGCACCAGATCGCGCGTCATGTCGCAGCTGACGCGCTGCTCGTCGTGGCCTTCATCGCCCGCGGCGTAGACCTCGCTGGCGACGATCACTTCGCCAGGCACAGACTGGGCGTCCAGTCCTCCGCAGAAGCCCAGCACGAGCATCGCCCTGGCCGCATGCACCGCCAGCTCTCCCGCCGCCGCCTTGGAGCGATCGGGCCCCATGCCGGTCTTGCGCACGAGCGCGCCGCGCGCCGCTGAGGAGATCAGCACCGCCTCCAGGCGCATGGGAGCGGCGAGGAGCAGCGCGCTCACGCCAGCGCCCCGCTCTCGGCCGCGACGCCTTCGCGCAGGGCGGCCGGCTGGTGGTGGATGCCGAGCGTGCGCAGCGCGCAGTCCGCCGCCGCGTGGCCGCTGATGACCGCGCCCTCAAGCGTCGCCGGCCAGCCCGTGGCGGTCCATGCGCCCGCCAGCACCAGCCCGCGCAGGGCTGTTTGGGGACCGGGGCGTAGCGCCCCGACACCGGGCGCCGCGCGGAAGGTCGCGGCGTGCTCGCGCGTCACCAGGAAGCTCTCCACCCTGGCCTGACGCGCGCGCGGCAGCAGCGCGCGCATGGCCGGCAGGTAGCGCTCGCGCAGCTCCTCCACGCTCATCCCCATCTCCCGCTCGGCGCCAGACAGCGACACGGCCAGATACTGACAGCCGGCGGGCGCCCCCGCGGCGGCGCTGCGATCGAACAGATACTGCACCGGCGTGCCCACGCCCGCCGCGAACGACTCGCCGAGCACGGGCCGGTCGTAGACCACGTGCAGGTTGACGATCGGCGAGGCTCCGAGCAGCTCCAGCGCGCGCGCGCGATCGCCCAGCAGCGGCTCGAGCAGCCGCGCGGCGCGGCCGTGCGGGATCGCCACCACCACCGCCTCGGCGCTGAGAGAGTCCGCGTCCGCCCTCTCGCCGCGGCCTCCGCGACCGTGGACCTGAAAGCCCTGCGCGGTCCGCTCCAGGCGCTCGGCGCGCCAGCCGAGCCGCACCTGGACGCCCGCCCGCAGCAGAGCCCGCTCGGCCGGCCTGCCGATGATCTCGCGGAGCGTGCCCGTGTGGAAGCCGATGTCGCCCGCGTCCGCGCTGGCGAGCAGCCCCGTGCGGAACACGAACGCGCCGAGAGCCAGCGACGCCTGGGCGGCGGGAAGGTTCAGCGTCGGCAGCGCGATCAGGTTCCACAGCGCGCTCACAGCCTCCGCTCCCTGCCCGTGACGGGCGAGCCACTCGCCGAAGCTCAGCTCATCCAGGCGCTCCCGCTCGCGGCCGCGTGCGGATCGGCCGAGAAGCATCAACGCCAGCGCCGCGCGCGCCGCGCCGAGGCGCTGTGCGCGTGTCATGTGCGGATAGCGCGCCAGCGCGCCCGCCAGGTGCAGTGGCGCCGGTAGCGAGCCGCGGCGCAGCAGGAATGCGGGCGCGCCCGGCTTCAGCACCGGGATCTCGAGCCGTGGCTGAACCGCCACCAGATGATGGCTGCCGAGTCGCTCCAGCAGGGCGCGGTAGGCGGTGCAGCAGCGTAGGAACACGTGCTGGCCGTTGTCCATCTCCAGGCCTTCGCGATCGAAGGAGTAGGCCGCGCCGCCGAGCCTGCGCCTGACCTCCAGCAGCGTGACCTCCGCTCCCGCGGCGGCGCAGTCGAGCGCCGCCGCGATGCCCGCCAGCCCGCCGCCGATCACGACCACGCGGCGAGCGGCGCTCAAACGCCGCCTCCGAGCATGCCCCTCGTGGCGACCCAGGCCTTCTCGTGCGCCGGGAGCGACATCCGCCGCGCGAGCGACCGCTCCGGATCGAGCTCGATGCGGTCGAGCAGGCGGCGGTAGATGCCCGCCATCGCCAGCACGCATGCGGAGCTGCGACGGTCGAGCAGCGCCGCCAGGGCGATCCCGCGCTGGAACCACTCACGCGCGCGCTCCGCCTCGAAGCGCACGAGCGCGGCCATCCGCTCCAGCTCCCCCGGGCGCTCCGCGGAACCGGCCGCGCGCGCGAGCGCCGCGATCGCAGCCGGCGTGTTGCGATCCTGCAACTCGAAGCGCCGCAGGTCCTCTCCCGGCAGGTATACGCGGCCGTTCTCCGCATCCTCGCGCACATCGCGCAGAATGTTGGTCAGTTGCAGCGCAACGCCGAGATCGTCCGCCAGCGCTTCCGCGTGGGCCGCACCGGCGGCATCCGCGGGCAGGCCGAAGATCGCCAGGCACATCCGTCCGATCGTCCCGGCCACCCGGCGGCAGTAGAGCACCAGCTCATCGAAGCTCTCGTAGGTGATGCCGTCGACGTCCATGCGCACGCCCTCGACCAGCTCGCCCAGCGCCCCCGCCGGCAGCGGGAAGCGAGCATACGCGTCCGCGAGCGCAACCATCACGGGGTCGCTCGCCAATGGCGCCGCCCCGCGCTCGATCGCCTCCAGCGGCGCGCCTGCCGGCTGGATCGCCTCCAGCGGCGCACGTCGCGCCTCAATCGCCTCCAGCGCACGCGCCTCGGCGTCCAGGCGGCGCAGCTTCTCATCCGCCGGGAGCGTCCCGTCGCCGATGTCGTCCACGCGGCGGGCGAACGCATACACGGCGCTCATCGCCTGCCTGCGCCCGCGCGGGAGCAGGCGGATGCCGTAGTAGAAGTTGGCAGCCTCCGTGCGCGTGATCCGCTCACACCGCTCGTAGGCAGCCGCAATCCCCACCGTCGCGCTCACCGCGCCCTCCCGCGGCGCTCGATCAGCGTGCCCGCCAGCGCCCGCAGCAGCCGCCAGCGTCCCGCGCGCGGCGCACCGCCCAGCACGTCGAAACCGGCGCGTTCGATCGCCTCCGCGGCGGCACGCCCGCCGGCCACGAACGCCGCCACAGCGATCCGCGCGCGGCCGTGCAGCTCGTCGATCAACGGCGCGCCCGCGTCGAGGAGCGAGCGCGCGCGGGCCACCTCGAAGGCCAGCACCTCGCGCAGCGCCCCACTCGCGTGCGCGCCCGCCAGCTCGCCGCGCGTGCAGCCGAAGCGATCGAGATCCTCGGCGGGCAGGTAGACGCGCCCCGCCGCCAGGTCCTCGGCCACGTCCTGGCAGTGCTCCACGAGCTGCAGGCCCGTGCAGATCGAGTCCGACAGCGCCACCGCCTCGGGGCTGGCCATGCCGAGCACGCCGAGCACCAGCTCGCCGACAGGGTCGGCCGACAGCGCGCAGTAGCCGCGCAGCTGCCCCCACGTTTGATAATTGCTGGGACGCTGGTCCAGGCGGTTGGCCTCGATCAGCCGTGCGAACGGCCCGCGGGGCAGCCCGCGGTGGCGCAGCGTCGGCTGCAATCCCGCCAGCAGCGGGTGCTCGGCGGCGCCCGCGAACGCCCGGTCCAGCTCCGCCTCCAGCCAGTCCAGGGCTGTGAGCCGGTCGCCCTCGGCCGAGTCGCCGAGCTCGTCCGCGAGGCGGGCGAAGCCGTAGATCGCCAGCAGGTCCGCGCGCACGCGTCGCGGCAGCACGCGACTTGCGACCGGGAAGTTCTCGTGCCGCGCCCTCGCCATCACCGCCGCGGCCGCCGGCACTCCGCTCGGCATGGCCGCCGCGTCGGCTGGCACTCCGCTCGGCATGGCCGCCGCGTCGGCTGGCACTCCGCTCGGCTCCTCGCCCAGGAGCATCACTCCTGGCGCTCGGGGGCGCCGGCGGGCTGCGCCTCGCCCTCAGGGACGCCCGCCAGGCAGCGCCCCAGCGCCATCATCGGGAACGTCAGCCGGTAGAGGTGGTAGTTGATGTAGTAGTCCGACGGGAAGCCCGTGCCCGTGTACTGCGGCTCGTCCCAGCCACCGTCGGAGCGCTGGGCGGCGACCAGCCACTGCACCCCGCGCGCCACCGCCGGCGAGCGCTCGCCCGCCGCGTGCAGCGCGAGCAGCGCCCAGGCCGTCTGCGAGGCCGTGCTCGGGCCGCGCCCGATCCACTTGGGATCGTCGTAGGAGCGCGGGTCCTCGCCCCAGCCGCCGTCTTCGTTCTGGTGGGTCTCGAGCCAGCGCACCGCGCGCCTGACGCACTCGCGCTCGGGCTCCAGGCCCGCGGCGAGCAGGCCCGGCAGCGCGGCGCCCGTCCCGTAGACGTGGTTGACGCCCCAGCGCCCGAACCACGACCCGTCGGCCTCCTGGTGCTCGATCAGCCACGCAACGCCGCGGCGCGCCGCCTCGCTGTCGCCGAGGCCCAGCACCGCGAGCATCTCCACCGTGTGGGCGGTGACGTCCGCGCTGGGCTCGTCGATCACCTCGCCGAAGTCCAGGAACGGCAGCTCGCGCACCAGCGAGCGCGTGTTGTCAGCGTCAAATGCGCCCCAGCCGCCGTCTGAGCTCTGCATGCCCTCGACCCAGCGCAGCGCGCGCCGCAGCGCTCCGTCGATCCGCGCGCGGCGCGCGTGCGCCGCTCCCTGGCGCCTCGGCTCGCCCTCCTCCGGATCGAGTCCCCGCTCGACGCGCTCGGCGCTCAGGCGCTCCAGCGCGAGCACCACCTCGGCGGTGTCGTCCACGTCGGGGTAGTTGACGTTCGCGAACTCGAACGCCCAGCCGCCCGGCTCCAGGTCGGGCCGTGCGATCGACCAGTCCCCGCGCCGGGTCACCTCCTCGTCCAGCAGCCAGTCAGCCGCGCGCAGCATCGCCGGATCCCCGCCCGAGACCCCCGCGTCGCTGAGGGCCAGCATCGCCAGGGCCGTGTCCCACACCGGCGACTGGCACGCTTCCAGGCGCCTGCTCTCCCCCGCCGGGGCGCCCACGCCGTGCGCGTCGTCACGGTCCTCCACCATGAAGCCGTCGAGGCCCTGCAGCCCGCGCTGCATCAGTGGGTGATCGAGCGGATAGCCGCCGAGCTTCAGCGCCATCAGCGAGTAGACCCACGGGGGCTGGATCCCGCCCCAGGAGCCGTCGGCCTCCTGGCGGCGCACGAGCCAGCGCTCTGCCCGGGCCACCGCCAGCCGTCGCAGCGGACGGATCGGGCGGCGCTCGTAACGGCGCAGGACGCCGTCGAGCCTGCCCAGCCAGATCGCGCGCCGGGAGACGCGACGATCGCTGCGCCGCGCCGCAGCATCGTCCCCGCCGCCGGCGGGGACGCGCAGCTCATCGAGGTCGAATGGGAGCGGGCGCACCGGCCGGTGGGATTTGACCAGCGACAGCGCCACGATCGTCTGGCGCGCCCAGCAGGCGAAGTCGTAGACGTTCAGCGCCACCCACGGGGGCAGCAGCATGATCTCCGGCGGCAGCGCGGGCACGCGCTCCCACGACCACAGGCCGAACAGCGCCAGCCACACATGGGTGAACACCCGCGCCTGCTCGACCCCGCCCGCGCCGCGGATGAACTCGGCCGCGGCGCGCATGTGCTGCGCGTCGGCCGGGTCGCCCGCCAGCCGCAGCGCCCAGTAGGCCTCGATCGTCGTGGACAGCTCGCCCGGGCCGCCGTGGAAGTTCGCCCACGTGCCGTCCGCGCGCTGCTGCGAGCGGATCCAAGCCGCCGAGCGCTCCGTCTCATCCGCCCGGCGCACCCCCAGGAACTCGCGCAGCAGCATGTCCTCCGCGTCCATCGTGACGTTCGTCTGCAGCTCCCCCCGCCACCAGCCGGCGTCGTCCTGGAGGGAGAGCAGGTGCTCGCGGGCCAGCTCCAGCGCCACCTGAGCCTCACTGCGGGCCTCCAAGGTCAACTGCGGCATAGTGAAAAACTAGATCCTTTTCGTCGGGGATGCCGTCTGCGCGAGCGGGGCCATCACCAGCACACCCTAGGCGGAAACCTGGGTGGCGCCGGGGACGAGCACCTCGGGGTGGGCGAGCGTGATCACGTGGCGGCGCAGCGCCGCCTCTGAGACCGGGCGCGCGCGCGCCGAGCGGAAGCGGTAGACGATCAGGCCGTCGAAGTCCAGGCGCGCCAGCAGGCGAAAGCCGGGCGCCGGCGGATCCCCCGCGGAGGCGCGCAGCGGGGCGTAGCCGGTCTCGTCGATCTCGCTCACACGCGCCGATTCGCCCGGGCGCAGGTTGTGCAGCCCTGGGAGGTAGTACTCAAGCGGCGCCGCCCCCAGCTCCACCGTCGTGATCGCCCGCCCGCCCGAGACCCCGCGCAGCGCCCCGGCGACGTCGCGCCAGTTGCCGCGCTGCAGGCGCGGGCTGAGATCGACGTCGAGGGAGATCGCCAGGAACGCCAGGACGATCACAGCGGCGATCCCGGCCCCGGCGCGGGTGTCCCCCGCTACGGCCGCCAGCACCGCGATCGCGGCCGTGACCGGGATCATCGCCGCCACCAGGTTCCGCGGCGCCAGATAGTCCGCGCCGAGCCCCGCCAGCACGATCGGCGTGAGGACCCCACCGGCGGTGATCGCCAGGGCGATCAGCGCGCCGCGCCGGGCACCGCTGCAGCGCTCGCGCTCGCGCCTGCGCTCCCGCTCCGTATCCGCGTCCGGCGCGCACTCCTTGTTCGCCGTCGCGGGCGCGGGCGCGGGCGCCTCCTCCGACGCTGTGCCCGCGGGCGCCGCCAGGATCCGCCACGCGCCCAGGCCGAGGCCGCTGAGCACGACCAGCGCCACCAGCAGCTCGACGCCGTGCCCGAGCGGCGCGCCGGAGTAGCCCGTGAGGAAATACTGCGGTATCGCCTGCAGGCGTTCGGAGATGGGCCAGCGGCCGATCCACTGGGTGCCGTGCCCCCCCTGGGCGGAGATCAGCGGCAGCAGCGCCAGCCCGACGAGCACGAGTGCGCCGATCGCCGACAGAGCCGCGCGGCGGCTGGCGGACGATCGAGCGCTCCATCCGCGCAACAGCCACAGCACCATCGGAATCAGCAGGAACACGGCGAAGTAGTGCGTCAGCAGCGCCGCCGCGCCGCTGAGCGCGAACGCGGCCATGTGGCGCGGCGTCGGGTCGCCCTCGGCGCGCAGGAAGCACAGCATCGCCATCGCCGCCAGCAGCACGAACAGCCCATAGGCGCGCGCCTCCTGCGAGTACCACACGAACAGTGGGTTGACCGCCACGATCGCCGCGAACAGGATCGCCGCGCGCCGGCTCGCGAGCTCGCGGCCGATGGCCCAGGCGACCGGCACGGTGGCGATCCCGGCCAGCGCCGAGGGCAGGCGCAACGCGATCGCGCCGGTCCCCAGCACGCGCGAGTCCGCCCACGCGAGCACGTACCACAGCGGCGGCGTGTTCTCGGTGTGAACGACCGAGCGCAGCGTCGCCCACAGGCTCGGGTGCAGGACGTGGACGGGCGTGAACGCCTCGTCGTACCAGAAGCTCTGCAGCCCCAGCGTGGACAGTCTGAGCGCGGCCGCCAGCAGCGTGATCGCCGCCAGCGGCCACCAGCGCGGCAGCCGTGCCCCGGGGCCGTCCGCGCCTTCGAGCCCGACGGACGCGGTAGGGGCGGTGCTGGCGGCGGCGTTCATTGCGGACAGAGCCTCCCGTCCTTGGTCGAGCCGTAGCAGCCGTAGCGGTAGCGGCGCAGGTCTTCCACCTTCGGCGGCAGATACCAGCCGCCGTGCGCTGCACGGCGCCCATGCGCCACCGGACCGGTGATCGCCAGGCAGATCTGCACGCGTTCTTTGGGCGCTCCGGGGGTGACGTTGCCGCACACCACATCGCGCGTGGTGTGCCCGTAGAGGTCCTGTTCGACAGACAGGTTCTTGTAGTCGTGGCCCGTGTAGGAGCGCCACGTGCGCAGGTCCGCGACCAGCCGGTGGTTGACGTGGGTCTGGAGCACCACGTCGTTGACGGTGGCGATCGCCAGCAGCAGGCCCACGAGCGCCAGCAGCGTGGACTCGATGAGCCGTGTGCGGCCGGACCCTCCCAGCTCCAGATCCCGCGGGCGCAGCCAGGCCGGCAGGCGCCCGCCGAGCCCTCCGTCCAGCAGTGGCGAGCCCGTGCTCATGACACCGGCGCCAGCAGCGGCGTGATCTGGTGGAGGATGAACAGACCCTGGATCGCAAACGTGGCAACGAGCAGGCGCCGGTCGCGGGTGAGCACCGCGAGCGGCAGCGGCCAGAGGATGTACCACGCCAGCAGCCAGGTGCTGGTGACGGAGATCGCCAGCAGCGTCCAGCCCGACGCCGCGATCCAGTCATAGCCGCGCCACGTGCGCCACAGCAGGTGGAGCACGATCACGACGAGTCCCGCCTTCAGCAGGTCGTGGTCGATCGGGAAGACGCCCGGCTTGCCGAACAGGTGGGCGATCTCGTTGGCGAAGCTGTCCGTCGAGACGAACGCCGCGTCGCGGTTGAGCGCCGCGACCACGTCGATGCCGTG
>DAINPC010000007.1:8903-24377 GCA_036743695.1 Solirubrobacteraceae bacterium
CATACAGCGGGTTGGCGCCCACCACGAGGATCGCCCACACCGGGTCCAGCTGGCGCGCACGGGCGCAGCGCCACGTCAGCGCCAGCGTGCCCGCGCTCGCCAGCAGCGCCTCCAGCTTCATCGCCCACACCGCGCCCGTCACCCCCAGCGGCGCGAGCGGATAGGACAGCAGCGTGTAGAACGGGCCGTAGGCGGTGGCGACGTGCCTCCAATCGTGCCCGACGTAGGTGTAGACGGGGTCCCCGGCGATGCTCGACGGGCCGTTCAGGTACGGGTTGAGGCCGTGCTCGACGCCCATGCGCGCATAGGCGATGTAGCTGAAGACGTCAGTCGAAAGCAGGATCGGTCCGGCGAACACGACCAGGTGAAGCGCGCCGATCAGCACGATCGCCGAGCGTTTGGAGAGCACGCGGGTCTCCGTTCGGCGTGCGAGCGCCAGCAGTCCCGCGTAGGCAGCCGTGAACACCAGCACCGCGATCAGGAAGACGCGGAAGCCGAGGCGCTCGCCCACGCCCTGCAGCCAGCCGGCGATCTCAGGTGATTTGGGGACCAGCGGCGAGTGCCCGACGGCGCCGTCGAGGACTATCTCGGCGGTGGCCGCCAGCAGCAGGAGCGCCAGCAGCCCGGCGAGCGCGGGCGCCCACCGCTCGGAGCGGACACCGGCTTGGCCACGCACACTCTGCGCGGCGACGCTCACGAAGCGGTGAAGCTCACAGCGCCGTCCACACGGTCTTGGTCTCCAGATAGGCATCGAGACCGTCGTGGCCGTGCTCGCGGCCGATGCCCGATGCCTTGAAGCCGCCGAACGGCGCTGACGGGTCCGCCACTCCCCAGGTGTTGATGTAGACCGAGCCCGCGCGCAGCATCGCCGCCAGGCGGTGGGCGCTGCCCACGTCGCGCGTCCACACGCCCGCAGCGAGCCCGTACTCACCGGCGTTGGCGCGCGCCGCGACTTCCTCCAGCGAGTCATACGGCGAGGCCACGAGCACCGGGCCGAAGATCTCCTCGCGCGCGATCCGCAACTCGTCGGAGGTCGTGCTGAACAGCGTCGGCGCCACGAAGTAGCCGCCGCTGTCGCCGAGCACCGCCTCGCCGCCCGCGAGCACCTCGGCGCCTTCTGAGCGACCCGACTCGATGTAGCCCATCACGCGCTCGCGCTGCTCGGCCGACACCAGCGGCCCGAGCTGCGTGTCGGGGTCCAGACCCGGCCCCAGGCGCGCCGAGCTGGCCGCCTCCGCGAGCGCCCCGAGCACCTCGTCGTAGCGCTCCGCGGGCACGAACAGGCGCGAGCCCGCGTTGCAGGACTGCCCGGAGTTGAAGTAGATCGCCTGGAAGGAGCCCTTGATAGCCGCGCCGATGTCCGCGTCGGGGAGGATCACGTTCGGCGACTTGCCGCCCAGCTCCAGCGTGACGCGCTTGAGAGCCTTCCCCGCCTTGGCGCCGATCTCGCGCCCGACGGACGTCGAGCCGGTGAAGGCGATCTTGTCCACGTCGGGGTGATCGACCAGCGCCGCGCCCGTGGCGCCATCGCCCGTGAGCACGTTCAGCACGCCCGGCGGGAAGCCCACCTCCAGCGCCAGCTCGCCCAGGCGCAGCGCGCTCAGCGGCGTCTGCTCGGCGGGCTTCAGCACGATCGTGCAGCCCGCCGCCAGCGCCGGGCCGAGCTTCCACGCGGTCATCAGCAGCGGAAAGTTCCACGGCACGATCTGCGCGCACACCCCAACCGCTTCGCGGCGCGTGTAGCAGAGCATGTTCGGCGCCGTGACCGGCAGCACGCTGCCCTCGATCTTCGTCGGCCAGCCCGCGAAGTAGCGCAGGTGCCCCACGGCGCCGCCCACGTCCACGTATTGGGCGAGGCGCACCGGCTTGCCGTTGTCCAGCGACTCGATCTGCGCGAACTCCTCCGCGCGCTCCTCGATCGCCGCGGCCAGCGCGAGCATCAGCCGCTCGCGCCCCGACGGCGCCAGCGACGCCCACGGGCCCTCCGCGAACGCCTCGCGCGCAGCGGCGACCGCGCGCTGGACGTCCTCCGCGCCCGCGTGGGCGACCTGGGCGATCTCGCTGCCCGTCGAGGGATCGAGCGTGGCGAAGGCTCGCCCGTCGGCCGCCTCCGGACGCTCGGAGCCGATCAGAAGCCGATGTCTCTGGGCGATGAACGCGCGCGCGGGGGCGTTCAGGGCGTCGGGGAGGGTGTCTGGCGAGATGGTGGTCATGCAGGGAGCCTACCTCTCGCGCGGGCGCCGCGAACGCATATGCTGCGCCGATGCCCGAGCCGTCCAGGGCGGTGCTCATCACCGGCTGCTCGTCCGGCATCGGCCGCGCCACCGCGCTCGCGCTCGCGCGCTCCGGATGGACCGTATACGCCAGCGCACGGCACCCCGAGTCGATCGCCGAGCTCACGGACGCCGGCTGTCGCACGCTGGCGCTCGACGTCACCGACGAGCAGTCGATGAAAGCGGCTGTGGAGAGCATCGAGCGGGCCGAGGGAGCGGTGGGCGTGCTGATCAACAACGCCGGCTACAGCCAGAGCGGCGCGATCGAGACCGTGCCGCTCGAGGCCGTCCGGCGCCAGTTCGAGACCAACGTCTTCGGTCTCGTGCGCCTCACCCAGCTCGTGCTGCCGAAGATGCGCGCGCAGCGCTGGGGCAAGATCGTCAACGTCGGCTCCATGGGCGGGCGCCTGTCGTTCCCCGGCGGTGGGCATTACCACGCGACCAAGCACGCGCTGGAGGCGATCTCCGACGCGCTGCGCTTCGAGCTGCGCGGCTTCGGGATCGACGTGATCCTGCTGGAGCCGGGGCTCATCACAACCGAGTTCGGCGAGACGGCCACCGCCAGCATGATCGACGTGCAGAGCTCCGCGGAGGACCCCTATGCGCACTTCAACGCCACCGTAGGCGCCGTCACCAAAGGCGCCTACGACGGCCCCATGCGCCGCCTCGGCGCCGGACCGGAGCGCGTGGCGAAGGTGATCGAGCGGGCCATCACCCGCTCGCGCCCGCCCGCGCGGATCACCATCACGCCCTCCGCCAAGCTCACCATCGCCACCCGCCGACTGCTCAGCGACCGTGCGTGGGACGCCGCCATGCGCAGGCAGTTCCCGCAGCCCAAGTAGTCACGCGGCCCGCCGTGCTCACGACCCGACGTGCTCGCTACCACCCCGCGCGGCGCCGTGCGGCCCCGCTACCCCGGGATCGGGACGAGCGGATGCGGGCGCCCCACCTCGAAGCCCTGGGCGTAGTCCACGCCATAGCTGCGCAGCATGCTCATGGTCGGCTCGTCGCCCACAAACTCGGCGATCGTCTCCCGGCCCATCCCGCGAACGACCCCCGCGAGCGCCTTGACCACCAGCTGATCGGTGCGCGAGACGGGCAGACGGCGGATGAAATCGCCGTCGATCTTCAGATGGCTGAAGGGAAGGTGCTTGAGGTACTGGAAGGAGCCGAAGCCGGCGCCGAAGTCGTCCAGCGCCACCGAGCAGCCGAGCGACAGCGCCCCCGTGCAGAATGCCCGCGCGCTCTGCATGTCCGAGATCGCCGCCGTCTCCGTGACCTCGATCACCAGCAGCGACGGGTCGGCGTCGTGCAGCGCCAGCTGGCGCTCGATGTGGGCGAGCATCGTGCCGTCGGTGACCGACACCGCCGAGACGTTGATGGCGATGCGCACGCCGCCGCGCCCGTGCGCGCCGCCCAGCATCGCAGCGACCTTCTCCAGCACCATCCGGTCGATGTCGCGGATCAGCCCGTAGCGCTCCGCCGCCGGCAGGAAGCTGCCCGGAGCGATCAGCTCGCCCTCCGGTTCGTCGGCCAGGCGCAGCAGCGCCTCGTACTGTGCGATGAGGCCGTCCTCGAGCGAGGCGATCGGCTGGAAGTGAAGCACGAACAGGTCCTCCGCGAGCGCGCGGCGCAGGCGCGCGAGCCACGGGCGCCGGTGCAGTCCCGCCGGGGAGCAGAAGCCTTCGGCCAGCGCCCGCGCATGCAGCCGCCCGCGGTATCGGCCCGACCTGGGGACGATCGGCGTCCGCAGGAAGACGCGCGGCGTGGCATTGGTGGTCGTGGAGCTCAGCATCTCCGCGAAGGTGTTCGACGGCTCGCCGGGCTCACCTGCGCGTGACACGCCGCCACCGGCGCTCGCGGCTCAGGCGCGCCGCGGTTGCCCGTACGGTCTGCGCGCGCGGTCTGAGACCACCAGCAGCAGCGCCACCAGCACGAAGTTCATCACCACCGAGGAGCCACCGTAGGCGACGAACGGGAGCGTCACCCCCGTCAGCGGGATCACGCGCGTGACGCCGCCGACGATCACGAACACCTGCATCGCCACCACGAACGCCAGGCCGGTGGCAAGCAGCTTGGAGAAGGAGTCACGCGCCAACGTCGCCGTCTTCAGGCCGCGCGCCACGAGCAGCAGGTAGACGAGCAGCAGCGCCGCCCCACCCACCAGTCCCAGCTCGTTGACGATCACCGCGTAGATCATGTCGCTTTCCGGCACCGGCAAGATCGAGGAGCCGTGGGCGCCGCTGCGCAGCAGCGAGCGGTCGAAGCCCGTGCCGAGCAGGCCGCCGTCGGCCTGGGCGAACAGCGACTGGGCGAGCTGGTAGCTGCCGCCGACGAGCCGGTGGTAGAGCACCGGGTCGAAGGGGTGTTCCCAGGCGAGCACGCGCGCCTGCACATGGCTGACGTGGCCCGCCACGAACCACGCGCCGAGCGCGAACAGCACCAGCCCGATCAGTGGAAACGAGAAGCGCCCCGTGGCCACGTACAGGAGCGCCAGGAAAGCGCCGTAGAACATCAGCGAGGTGCCGAGCTCACGCGTCAGCAGCAGCGTCGCCATCGCCGCCCCCCACACGATCAGCATCGGGCCGAACTGCTTCATCGGTGGGATCGTCAGGCCGAGCACGCGCCGCCCGGCGGTCACCAGGATCTGGCGGTTGTCGCGCAGGTAGCTGGCGAGGAAGATCACGATCGCCACCTTCGCCAGCTCGGCGGGCTGGAAGGAGATGCGTCCGACGTGGATCGCCAGGTAGGCCCCGTTGACCTGCTGGCCGATGCCGGGCAGGCGCGGCAGCACCGTCATGCCGATGCCGACCGCCGCGATCGTGTAGCGGTAGCGCTCCAGCACGCCCACCCCCTCGCGCCGCAGCGCCAGGATCGTGGCGGCGAACAGCACCAGCCCGACGACCATCCACTGGGCCTGCTGGCGTGCCAGCACGGGATCGATCCGGTAGACCATCACGATCCCCACGCTGGAGAGCACCGCCACCAGTGGGAACAGGTACGGATCGGCGTACGGGAGCGCGAAGCGGATCACCAGGTGCGCCGCCAGGCACAAAGCCAGGAACAGCGCGCCATAGGCGAGGGACACGCTGGAGGCGTGGTTGAGCGTCAGGTTGGTGGACGCGCCCGGCGAGTTGTTCTCCGCCTGGATGAAGATCGCGGTGAAGCCGCCCGTCACCAGCAGCGCCGAGGGCACCAGTCCCAGCAGCTCTCGGTTGCGCGGGCTGAGCACGAGATCGAGCGTACCCGTCATCCCGGCGCGTGCGCTCCGATCCGCTCGCTACCCTCTGTTGAAGAGCGACGTCGCGGGGGGGGGCGGCGTCAGCTTGCCCATCGCCGATATGAGCTGCTCCGCACCGACACCCCATGGATGACGAGCGCCAGCCCTCGCTGTGGTGGGGCATGTGGAAGCGATTCCTGGTCGCGGGCGTGCTGATCGTCGCGCTAAGCAGCGCCGCCACGGCGACGGTGGCGCTGAACACCGTCAGCAAACTCGCGCACGAAGTGTTTCCCGAGATCGCCAAAATCACGGCGCCGAAGGGCCTGATCACGCTCAAATACGACGGCGGGCCACAGACCTTCCTGATCCTCGGCTCCGACAGGCGCTCGGGCTCGAAGAACGCCGAAGAACGCAACGCCACGCCTCACAGCGACACGATCCTGCTGGTGCGCTTCGACCCCGAACACGGTCAGACCTCGGTGCTGTCCATCCCCCGTGACCTGATGGTCAACATCAAAACGCGCAGCGGCCAGCTCTACATCAACGAAAAGATCAACGCCGCGTACACGATCGGCAGCAAAGACGGTGGAACCAACGCCGGCACGGTGCTGGCGGCGGAAACGATCAAGCGCGAAGTCTTCCCAGGCCTCCAGCTCAACGGCATCGTCGACGTCAACTTCGCGGGCTTCATCAGGGTCGTGGACACGCTCGGCTGCGCCTACGTGAACGTCGACCACCGCTACTTCAACCAGAACGTCGGCTCGACCGAAACGGACTACACCAGCATCAACCTGCAGCCCGGCTACCAGAAGCTCTGCTACGAAAACGCGCTCGACTACGTCCGCTACCGCCACACCGACTCGGACTTCGTGCGCGTGGCCCGCCAGCAGGACTTCCTGCGCGATCTGCGCGAGCAGATCAACCCCGCGAACGAGCTCGGCCAGATCGAAGCCGTCGCCAAAGCCGTCGGGCACGCGATCCGCTCGAACTTCCCCGCCTCCGCGGAAGAGCTGATCCTGCTGGCCAAGCTGGTCGCGTTCTCGCAGTCAAAGCCCCTGCGCCAGGTGAGATTCGCGACCACCAACGTCAACGCTACGTTCAACGGCGGCTCCTACGTGACCTCCACCCCGGCGCTCGAGAAAGCGGCGCTCGATAGCTTCCTCAACGGGCATGAACCGCTGGGCCTGTCCGTCCCCAAGGCCAGCGCGCACGGCTCGAGCCACGCCCACAACCACACCAGCGCCGGCCCCGCAGGCTCGGCGCGCGCCCTGAACCTCTATCCCACGACCTCCGTCAGCCAGAGCGAAGCGGTCAAGGCCGCGATCGAAGTTCCCTTCCGGGTGCTCTATCCGACGCTGCAGACCGGCTCAGCCGAGCAGCAGACGGTGCGCGCGTACAGGCTCAAAGACGAGCACGGCCACCCCCACCACGCCTACGTGGCCGTCTGGCGGCAGAACCTGATCGGCGGCTACTACGACTTCGAGGGCACCGACTGGCTCAACCCGCCGCTGTTCGCCCACACCCGCACCGAGAGCATCGCGGGGCGCGAATACAAGATCGTCGACGACGGCTCGCACATCCACGTCATCGGCTGGCGCTCCGGGCGGGTGCTCTACTGGTTGACCAACTCGCTGCTGGAGGAACTGTCGAATCCGCAGATGCTCGCCATAGCCCGCTCCGCGCAGGGCCTGCACTGAGCGCCGCGCGGCGCGGAGGCCACCGCGCCGGGGGCGTGGGGCCCGCACCGAACGCCGCGCCATGCGCAGCGGGGCGAGCGTCTAACGGGCGGCTGCGGCCGCAGCCTGATCGAGCGCGGCGTTGACGAGCGCGTCGGCGTGCGCGTTCTGCGCGCGCGGCACCGTCCGGATCGACCAGCGCTCGAAATCCCCGAGGGCCGCGATCGCCTCCAGGTACAGCGGGCGCATGGCCTCGTGCTTGACCTTGTAGGCGCCCTGAACCTGCTTGGCGATCAGCTCCGAGTCGCCCACGACCTCGACCTCGACCGCGCCCAGCTCGTGCGCCTTGGCCAGGCCGAGCAGCAGCGCGCGGTACTCCGCCACGTTGTTCGTAGCCCGTCCCAGCAGTTGGGAGTGCTCGCCCAGCACATCGCCCGCGGGCGATGTGATCACGCATGCAGCCGCCGCCGGACCCGGGTTGCCCCGCGCGCCACCGTCGACATGGACGATCACCTTCATCGTCACGGGATCATGCAGACCGGCAGGGACGCGAACGTCGGCTCAGGAGGCGTGAGCAAGCGGCAGCAGATCGCCGGGCACGCGCGCCCGGCGACGGTCACGCACGATGCGCCGCTGGCTTGCATCCTCCGCGCTCGGAGCGCCGGAGCGTCCGTGGCGCGCACGTCGATCGAACTCGCGTCGATCGACGATCACCTCGACGTTCTGGTCGCCCGCGTAGTGCTGGACGAGCTTCGGATAAAGCTCATCGGCAAGCGGTCTTGGCACCACGCAGTAGATCATCTTGCCCCCGATCTTACTCTCCGCGGGCCAATAAGCAAGAGCGCCGCCGAAGCTAGACGGCGCTCGGCGAAAGCGTGCCCGACTCGCCCACAACGGCGTTTGCGACCCGCTCCTCGTGCGCCAGCTCGCTCAGCTCGGTCCCCTGCGCCAGGACGCGCGCCTCGACGGGCTCCTCGCTGAGATCGACCTCGTAGCGATACCAGCAAAGCTCCCACGCCACCACGATCCTCACCACGCTCGAGAGGTGCTCGGCCGAGCGGACGCTCACCTCGGGGGCGCCCAGCGAGCGGGCCACGCCGGCCACCCTGCGCGGGAACTCGCTGGCGTTGAACACCTCGATCGCGCGCTCCACATACGACGGGGGCTCGCCGGCCGGTGCCTGGTCCAGCACCGAGGAGCCGTGCGCGTCGTGGGGATCGCCGGCAAGGAACGCCGGCGCGGGGGCAACGTCCACATCCTCGCGCGCCACCGCCGCGACCGGATCGGCGCCCGCACGGCCGTAGCTGTCGAGAAAGTCATACGAAGGCTCTGGGCGCGCCGCCGCGCCACGGACCGGCGCCGCAGGCTCGGCGATCTCGCCCGGCGGCCTGCCGACCTGGCGCAGCCGCTCGATGAAGCTGCGCCCGCGCCGGGGACGCAGCACCGGCATGCTGACGGACTCGCTGTCGCGCTCGCGCGTCCAGCCCTCGTGGGCCGCTCGCGGCGCGCACAGCTCGCACACCGTGCGGCGCCTGCCCGCAGCCAGGAAGACGTCGGGCTGCTCGCCGCGCAGCAGCCGGCGCCCACAGACATCGCAGGCCACATCCGGCTGGGAGGTGACAATCGTGCGCGTCGCCATGACCTATCAGGGTAGCTGTGAGCGCGCCCCGGCGCGGCGCGGTGGGCTTACGCGTGGGCGCCGGCGCGCTCGGAGCCGGCCTGCTCCACGACCTTCCGGGCGAGATGCCCGGGCAGCTCCTCGTAGCGCAGGAACTCCAGCGTGTAGTCGCCCTGCCCCGCCGTGATCGAGCGCAGGTCGGGGGCGTAGGCGAGCATCTCCGCCATCGGCACCTCCGCCCTGATCTCCGTCATCTCCCCCACCGGCTCCATCCCCTGAGGCCGTCCGCGGCGAGAGTTGAGGTCGCCGATCACGTCCCCCACGTGCGCCTCGGGCACCGACAGGGTGACCAGCATGACCGGCTCCAGCAGCACCGGGTCCGCCTGCTCCAGCGCCGCCCTCATCGCCTGCGCGCCCGCCAGCTTGAAGGCGATCTCAGAGGAGTCCACGGAGTGGTGTGAGCCGTCGAAGAGGCGCACGCGCACACCCCGCACCGGGTAGCCCGCCAGCACGCCCGCGGCCATCGTCTCGCGCACGCCCTTCTCGACCGCCGGGATGAACGAGTGCGGGATCACGCCGCCCTTGATCTGGTTCACGAACTCGAAGCCGTCCGCGCCCGCGCCATCGCCTAGCGGTTCGATCTCGATGCGGCAGTCGCCGAACTGCCCGCGGCCGCCGGACTGCTTCTTGTGCCGGCCGTGCCCGGCGGCCTGGCGCCTGATCGTCTCCTGATAGGGCACCCGCGGCGGCTTCAGCTCGACCTCCACGCCGAAGCGCTCGCGCAGGCGGTCCACGATCACTTCGACGTGGACCTGCGAGAGCCCCGCCACGATCTGCTCGCCCGTCTGCTGGTCGCGGTGCAGGTCGATCGTCGGGTCCTCCTCCTGCAGCCTGCGCAGCGACGCCAGCACCTTCTCCTCATCGCCCCGGCTCCGCGGCGCCACCGCGAACGCCATCACCGGCGCCGGCAGCCTCGGACGCGGCATCTCGATCGGCTCGTCCCTGTCGGCCAGCCAGTCCCCGGCGCGGGTCTCCTTGAGCTTCGCCACCGCGCCGATGTCCCCCGGGCCGAACTCGGAGACGTGCCGTACGTCCTTGCCGGAGAACAGCAGCAGCTGGCCGATCCGCTCCCTGACGTGCGCGTGGGTGTTCAGCACGTGACTGTCCGCGTGCATCACCCCCTGGTAGACGCGCAGCAGGTTGATCCGACCCGCGAACGGGTCGGCGCGGGTCTTAAACACGTAGGCGAACAGCTCGCGGTCCTCCGCCGCGCTCAGCTCGATCTCCCCCACCAGCAGGGAGCCGTGCTTGACCGGCGAGGGCAGGTCCTCGACGATCGCGTCCAGCAGCCGCGAGGTGCCGAGGTTGCGGGTGGCGCAGCCGCACACCACGGGGAAGATCTTGCCGTGGTTGGTGCCCTCCTTGAGGGCTTCGACGATCTCCTCGTGGGAGATCTCGCCACCCTCCAGGTAGCGCTCCATCAACGCATCGGAGACTTCGCAGACCTCGTCCATCAGCTTCTCGCGGTACTCCCGCGCCGGCTGCGCCGAGGCGTCCGGGATCGGGATCTCGCTCCAGCCGGCACGCTCCGCCGAGTCCTGGCGGAAGGCCTTCATGTCCACCAAGTCCACCACGCCCTCCAGGTCCTGTTCGGAGCCGATCGGGATCTCCGTGGCCACCACGTGTGGGCCGAACGCCGCCTTGAGCTGCTCGAGCGAGCGAAAGAAGTCCGCGCGGTCGCGGTCCAGCATGTTCACGAACAGCATCCGCGCGATGTCCAGCTCCGCCGCGCGCTGCCACAGGCGGCTGGTGGAGACCTCCACGCCCATCACCGCGTTGACGACGAACACCGCCGACTCGCACACCCGCAGCGCGCCCAGCGCGTCCGCCACGAAGCTCGGATCGCCGGGCGTGTCGATCAGGTTGATCTTGCGCCCGCGCCAGAGCAGCGAGCTGAGCGCCGCCGAGATCGACATCTGCCGCGCCTGCTCGTCGGGGTCGGAGTCCGACACGGTGCTGCGGTCGGGGACCGAGCCGAGCCGGGCCGTGGCGCCGGCCTCGAACAGCATCGCCTCGTGCAGCGAGGTCTTGCCCGCCCCGCGATGGCCGACGAGCACCACGTTGCGGATCCGGTCCGCTGCCGGACGATCTCCGATCGGCGCATCAGCTGACGCTCGCACGCATCCTCCCTGCTCGCTCTCTCAGCTCACGATAGCGCCGCCCGCGCAAGCGCGTCAGGCCGGCGCTCGCCCGCCCGCGATCAGTCGTCGAAGGACTCCTCCTGCATCCGCGAGCGCAGACGCAGCACCGCCTTGGTGTGCATCTGCGAGACGCGCGACTCGGTCACGCCGAGCACCTCGCCGATCTCGCGGAGGGTGAGGTTCTCGTAGTAGTAGAGCGCGATCACAAGCTTCTCGCGCTCGGGCAGCATCGCGATCGAGTCGGCGATCCTGTCCTTCAGGTCGCCCAGGTCGAGTGCCTTGGCCGGGTCGGGCGCGCCCGGGTCCTCGATCGTGTCCATCAACGAGACCTGGTCGCCGCTCGAGTCCGAGACGCTCCACAGCTCGTCGAGCGCCACGATCGAGGAGTGCGAGATCGTCAGCAGCGACTCGTTCAGCTCGTCCACGGTGATCCCCATCTCCGCTGCGATCTCATGGTCGTTCGGGGCCCGCTGCAGGATGTGCTCGAGCTTGGAGTTCGCGCGCTCGACCTCGCGGGCGCGGGCACGGACGCTGCGCGGTACCCAGTCGAGCGAGCGCAGCTCGTCGATGATCGCGCCCTTGATCCGCATGATCGCGTAGGTCTCGAACTTGATGTCGCGCGAGAGGTCGAAGCGCTCGATCGCCGAGATCAGCCCCACCAGCCCGTAGGAGATCAGGTCCGCCTCCTCGACATGCGGCGGCAGCCCCGCGGCGGTGCGCCCGGCGACATACTTGACCAGCGGCGAGTAGGCGACCACCAGCCGCTCGCGCACGCGCTTGTCGCCCTCGTTCTTATAGCGCCGCCACAGTTCGCGCAGCTCAATCGGTTTGACGTTCGTCTCCAGGGTCATTTCCCCCTGTTCATGCCCGAGGGTGACTGCGCGCATACGCGCTTCTAAGCCTGGCGGACTCTACCCGAGTGTATATCTGGGTGCTGGACACGCTGGCGTGGCCGAGCATCTCCTGAATGCTGCGCAGGTCCGCCCCGCCGTCCAACAGATGGGTGGCGAAGCTGTGGCGCAGCGCGTGCGGCGAGCTGCCCTCCGCCACGCCGATCCGCGCCGTCCACGTGCGCAGCCTGCGCCTGACGTCGCTGGTGCCCAGCGGACGCCCGGTCTTGCTCAGGAACAGCGCATCCGCCGATCGGGCGCCCACGCGCGTGCGCACACCGCCCCGCGCGGCGCGGGCGGCGGGTCGCGGGGCGCCCGCCGTGCCCTGCGCGTTCGCGTCCGCCGGTGCCGCCAACGCGGCCCGGCCGCGCTCCAGATACATCCCCACGGCCGCCATCGCCGGCTCCCCCACGGGTACGAAGCGCGTCTTTCGGCCCTTGCCCTCCACCCGCACCTGCTCGGCGTCGTGATCGATGTCGCGCGTGCACAGCGACACCATCTCCTCAGCTCGCAGCCCGCACGAGTAGGCCAGCTCGAACATCGCGCGGTCGCGCAGCTCCAGCGGGCTCCCCGCCGGAATGCCGTCCAGCAGCCGGGCGGCCTCGCGGGCGCTGAGCACGCGCGGTAGATGGTCCGAGCGCCGCGGCGTTGAGACCAGATCGGCCGGGTTCTGGGCGAGCAGGCCGTGCTCGCGCTGGCTGGAGAACAGCGCGCGCAGCGCCGCCAGCTTGCGCGCGGAGGTGCTCGGCGCGGCACCCTGTTCGGAGAGATGAGCGATGTAGCGGCGCACCGGCTTGGGGCCCACGTCCCGCGGCGTGAGGCCCTGTGCGCCCGCCCAGCGGGCGAACTGCCCCAGGTCCGTCGCGTACGCGCGCCGCGTGCGCTGAGCGCAGTCGCGCCGGGCGAGGTCCTGATCGAGCAGCGCGATCGCCTCGGCCCACACGCCGTCCAACGGTGCCCCCCGCTCGACGGAGGATTCTGGTTGGATCCTCATCGCTGGGCCTACTTCGCCACGACCGGTGCACCGCCTGCCTCCGCAGGCGCCCGCGCGGGCCCACTGGCGAGGCCCGCGATCGCATTCCGCGCCGCGCAGGGAGTAGATTCCTGGCTGTGAGCGCCTCCCTGCCCGCCGACTCTGCCACCCGCGTGCCCTCCGGCGAGGCCGCCGCCTACGGACCGGTGGGGCGCTCCGCGTGGCTGGACGTGGACTGGCGCTCCCACCAGCGCTGGGTGGTGATCGACGGCCAGCCCGTCAACACGATCACGCTCGGCGACGGCCCACCGCTCGTGTTCGTCCACGGCCTTTCGGGCTCCTGGCCCAACTGGCTGGAGCAGATGCCCGTGCTGGCAGGCGAGCATCGCGTGATCGCGCTCGACCTGCCCGGCTTCGGCAGCTCGCCCATGCCCGCCGGGGAGATCTCCATCTCCGGCTACGCGCGCCTGCTGGACCGCCTGCTCGGCCAGCTGGATGTGGACGCCGCAGCCGTCGTGGGCAACTCGATGGGCGGCTTCATCGCCGCCGAGCTCGCCATCGCCTTTCCCCAGCGGGTGGAGCGCCTGGTGCTGGTCTCCGCCGCCGGGATCTCCACTCACGGCGATCCCCGCACCGCGCGCGCCGTGCCCAGCCTGCGCCGCGCCGAGCGGATCCTCGCCGCGACCGGCGCCTGGGTGGCGTCGAAGTCCGACACCGTCGCACGCCGCCCGCGGCTGCGCGAGGCGACCCTGAACGTGGTCGTGCGCCATCCGCGCCGGCTGCCCGCCGCGCTCGCCGCCGAGCAGCTTCGAGGCGCCGGCAAGCCCGGCTTCCTGCCGGCGCTCGAGGCGATCCTCCACTACGACTTCCGCCACCGCCTGGCCGAGATCGCCTGCCCCACGCTGATCGTGTGGGGCGATAGCGACCGCCTGATCAACGTCCGCGACGCGGACGTGTTCGCCGAACTGATCCCCGGCTCGCGCAAGGTCATCTTCGAGGACACCGGCCACATGGCCATGCTGGAGCGCCCCGCCGCGTTCAACGCGCTGCTGCGGGACTTCCTCGGCGCGTAGCCCGCCCTAGCCCGCCGGCGGCGCCCCGGAGGGCTCCGCGGCGCCGAGCAGCTTGGCTCAGCTGGTGACGGCGCCCTCGGCGGCGCTGCCGACGAGCTTGGCGTACTTCTGGATCGCCACGTCCACGTGCGCTTCCGCCCGCGGCGGCGGCGAATACGCCTTCAGGCGCTCAGCGATCTCGGCGTCGGAGAGCGTCGCCTCCAGCCGGCGCGTGTCCACGTCGATCCTGATCTCATCGCCGTCGGCCAGCGCGCCGATCGGACCGCCCCTGACGGCCTCGGGCGCGACGTGCGCGACCATGAAGCCGTGGGTGGCGCCGGAGAAGCGCCCGTCGGTGATCAGCACCACGCTCTCCCCCAGCCCCTCGCCGACCAGCGCGGCGGTCACGGCGAGCATCTCGCGCATGCCCGGCCCGCCAGCGGGGCCCTCTCCACGGATCACCACGACGTCGCCTTCGCGGACCTCGTGGGCGAGCACCGCCGCCATCGCGGCCTCCTCGCCGTCGAACACGCGCGCCGGGCCGCTGTGGACGCGACGCTCGTGCCCGGCAAGCTTGACCACACAGCCGTCGGGGGCGATGTTGCCGCGCAGGATCGCAAAGCCGCCCGTCGGTTTCAGCGGGTCCTCCAGCGGGCGCACCACGCGCTGGCCCTCGGTCTCCTGCGCCTCGGCGGCGTGTTCGCCGATCGTGCGCCCGGTGACCGTCTGCGCGTCGGCGTTGAGCAGGCCCGCTTCGCGCATCCGCTTCAGCACCACCGGGACGCCGCCCGCCTCATACAGGTCGGTGGCGACATAGCGCCCGCCCGGCTGCAGGTCGCACAGCAGCGGCGTGCGCTCGGAGATGCGGTCAAACTCGTCGATCTCCAGCGGCACGCCCAGTTCCTTGGCGACCGCGAGCAGGTGCAGCACGCCGTTGGTGGAGCCGCCGCTCATGGCGATCGCGGCGATCGCGTTCTCGAGCGCCTGCTTGGTGATGATGTGGCTCGGGCGCTGGCCGCGGCGCAGCACGTCCATCACCAGTTCACCCACTTCCACCGCCACCTGGAGCTTGCGCCCGTCCTCCGCCGGCACCATCGCGCTACCCGCCGGCGAGATGCCCAGCACCTCGAAGGCCATGGCCATCGTGTTGGCCGTGAACTGGCCGCCGCACGCGCCCGCGCCCGGCGAGGCGGCCTCCTCCAGTTCGTGCAGCTCCTCCTCGGTGATCCTGCCCGCCGCGTGGGCGCCCACAGCCTCGAACACCTGCTGGATCGTGACCTCCTCGCCCTTGAACCAGCCGGGGCGGATCGAGCCGCCGTAGAGCATCAGCGCGGGCACGTCCAGGCGCGACAGCGCCATCACCGTGCCCGGGATCGTCTTGTCGCAGCCGGAGATCGCAACCACCGCGTCGAACGCGTGCGCCGAGGCGACCAGCTCGATCGAGTCGGCGATCAGCTCGCGCGAGACGAGCGAGGCGCGCATCCCCGCCGTGCCCATCGTGATCCCGTCGGAGATTGCGATCGTGTTGAGCTCCATCGGCGTGCCGCCCGCGGCGCGAATGCCCTCCTTGA
>DAINPC010000008.1:0-17179 GCA_036743695.1 Solirubrobacteraceae bacterium
TGGGACGCCGGCTGCGCCTGCTGGTGGACTGGAACGTCGCGCTGCTGTTCGGCCGTGACGCCTCCTCGCCCGGACGTCTCGGCAGTCCGACTCCGCTCGAGCACGACGAGCTCGTCGCACCGCCGGCCGCGTACGAGCACGGCCGCTGAGGATCGACGCGCGCCAGCCGCCGCACCGGCGACCGGGCCGCTCGTCGGCCGAGCTGATCCAGCCATCGCCCCACCGGCGTATCCTGGGTTGCAGATGGCGATACTCGATCAGATCAAGGTGGACCTGCACGGAGCGATGCGTGCGGGCGAAAAGGACAGGGTCGGGGCGCTGAGGCTCGTCCTTTCGGAGCTGCAGAAGGCGGCCAAGGAGGGCGCGGACGATGAGCTTGCGGTGCTTCGCCGCGAGCGCAAGCGCCGCCTGGAGGCCGCGCGCGCCTACCGCGAGGCGGGACGGGACGACCTCGCGGGGGGCGAGGAGGCCGAGGCCGAGCTGATCGGCTCCTACCTGCCCGCTGAGCTCTCCGAGCATGAGCTCGCCGCGATCGTCGAGCAGGCCGTGCTTGCCAGCGGGGCTGAGTCGGTCAAGGACATGGGCACGGCGATGAAGCAGACGATGGCCGCCGTGGACGGTCGCGCCGACGGCAAGCGGGTCTCGGGGCTCGTGCGGGCTGCACTGCAAGGATGAGGACGCAGATCGAGCTCTCCAACGAAGTGGCCGCCGAGCTGGCGGGCAGCCAGGACGCGGTGCTCCGGGCGCTCGAGTCGCATCTGGACTGCAAGGTGTTCCTACGCGGCAACCTGCTGACCTTCGACGGCGAGGAGAGCGAGACGCACGCGGGCGAGCGGGTGGTGCGCGAGCTCTCCGAGCTGATCGCCCGCGGCCACCAGATCGGCCCGGGGACGATTGCAGCGGTGACCGGTGCGCTCGACGCCCACGAATCGCCCGCGCGCGTGCTCGAGGACGTCGTCTGGAGCCACCGCGGTCTGCGGGTGGCTCCGAAGACGGTCAACCAGAAGCGCTACGTGGACTCCGTGCGCCAGAACACCGTCACCTTCGGCGTCGGCCCGGCAGGCACCGGCAAGACGTTCCTGGCGGTGGCGATGGCCGCCGCGGCGCTCTCGCGCCACGAGGTCAACCGCATAATCCTCACGCGCCCCGCCGTCGAGGCGGGCGAGCGCCTGGGCTTCCTTCCGGGCGACGTGATGGCCAAGGTGGACCCCTACCTGCGCCCGCTGTTCGACGCGCTCCACGACATGCTGGACCCGGAGAAGGTCTCCCAACACATCGAGCGTGGCGTGATCGAGATCGCCCCGCTCGCGTTCATGCGAGGACGCACGCTGAACGACTCGTTCGTGATCCTCGACGAGGCGCAGAACACCACCCCGGAGCAGATGAAGATGTTTCTCACCCGGCTGGGCTTTGGCTCGCGGATGGTCGTCACGGGAGACGTCACGCAGGTGGATCTTCCGCGCGAGCAGCAGTCGGGGCTGATCGTGGTGGGCGACGTGCTGGAGGCGATCGAGGGGATCGAGTTCGTGCGCTTCGGAGCCGAGGATGTGGTGCGACACAAGCTCGTGCAGCGCATCGTCGAGGCCTACGCGGTCCACACCGAGCGCGCCGCGCCCGAGCATCCGGGGATTGGCCCCGCGGCCGCCAAGGGCGCCCGGCCGGCCATCCGCAGTGCCTGAGCCTCGATGATCGACGTCGAGGTGTTAGGCGCGAGCCTGGCCCCGCACGCGCCGCCGCCAGAGGAGGTGCGGCGCCTGTGCGTCAGCGCGGCCGCCAGCCGCGCCGTCGAGGACGGCCACGTGGCGGTGGAGTTCGTCGACGCCGCACGGATCGCCGAGCTGAACGCCTCCCACCGCGGCAGGTCGGAGCCGACGGATGTGCTGTCGTTTCCGATCGACGGCGCCGAGGCGCAGCTCGGCGCCGCGTCGCTCGCGGGCGGGGAGACGGGAACGCGCCAACCGGCGGGCGGCGTGCCGCGCGAGCTGGGGGACATCGTGATCTGCCCTGAGCAGACCGCCGATCTGCGCGAGGCGATCGTGCACGGGATGCTGCACCTGCTCGGCATGGATCACGAGACCGACGATGGCGAGATGCTCGCGCTGCAGCGCCATCTGCTGATCGGCCCCGGCCGATGACGCGCAGCGGCTTCGTGGTCCTCGCCGGCAGGCCCAACGTCGGCAAGTCAACCTTCGTCAACGCTGTCGTGGGGCAGAAGGTGGCGATTGTCTCCGATCGGCCGCAGACCACGAGGCGCGCGATTCGCGGCGTGCGTCAGAGCGGCGACTGCCAGATGGTGCTGGTGGACCTGCCCGGTGTGCAGCGCCCGCGCGATGCGCTCACCTCGCGCATGGCACGGCGCGTGCAGCAGGAGCTGGAGGGCTCCGACGCCGCCCTGCTGATCCTCAACGGCGAGCAGGGGGTGGGTCCGGGCGACCGCTTCATCGCAAAGACCATCGCCGCCGCGGGCATCCCTGTGACGATCGCCGTCAACAAGGTGGATCGGCTCTCGCGCGCGCCGCTGATGGCGGTGCTCGAGCAGGCCGCCGAGCTGGAGCCCGACGCGGAGGTGTTTCCGATCTCCGCGCGCAGGGGGTCGGGAGTGCAGGAGCTGGTCGAGCACCTGGCCGCGCTGATGCCCGAGGGCCCGTTCATGTTCGCCGTCGACGCCGCCTCTGACCAGTCGCGCGAGCTGTTGCTGGCCGAGCTGATTCGGGAGGCCGTGATCCGGCGCACCTTCCAGGAGATCCCGCACGCTGCAGAGGTGATGGTCGAGGAGGTGGAAGCTCGCCGCGAGGGCCTTGCCCGGGTGCGGGCTCTCATCTGGGTGGAGAGCCAGTCACAAAAGGGGATCCTGATCGGCGCGCAGGGGCGGATGATCAAGGCGATCGGCACGGCCGCCCGGCGCGAATTGGAGCGCGTGCTCGGCTGCCAGGTTCACCTCGACCTGTCCGTGCGCGTGCGACGCGACTGGCGCGCGGACGAGGGGCTGCTCGACCGCCTGGGCATCACCTGAGTCAACTCCCAGGCCGGCGCCCTCTCGCGCAGCGCCAGCCGCACCGGTGTCGCCATGGCTCCGACGGCCGCAGGTGGTCCGGCTCAGAGCTTGCGGGCGAGCCGCTCGGCGATCGCTCGCGTGGCAGCGAGATCCACCCCGTCCCCCCACACGAACGGAACGCCGAGCACCTCGAAGCTGCGGCGGCGCAGGCGCGCGAGCTGGTTGTGCTGAAAGCGCGAGCGCTCGTGCACGGAGCGCGCGGCGCGTGCGGCGGAGCGCACCAGCGCAGCGGCCTGGGCGGCGTCGAGCTCCTCGATGCGGCGCGGCTGCGTGGCCTGGACAGCGTCGAGCTGCTCGATTCGACGCAGCTCCGCGGCCGTGAAACGCCTCGGCAGCAGGCCGTTGACGATCACCGCATCGAGGCCTCTGCCGAGCTGGCGCTCCAGCCCGTCCTGCAGCTCCATGGCCTCCGTGACAGCCATCTCGGTCCCCAGCGCGACCGCCAGGTAGCCGGTGCGGGCGGGATCCTGCAGCAGCTCCTGCACCTGCCTGGTCTGCCCCGCGATGGGGCCCACCCGCGCGATCGCACCAAAGGTCTGCGGCGAGCCCAGCATCCCCAGTGCGTGTCCCGTGGCGGGGGCATCCAGCACCACCAGGTCGTGGCCGCTCGAGCGCCGCCGCCGCGCGCCCTCGGTGAGCTGCCAGATCTTCACCATGCTCACCAGCTCCTTGGCCCCGGGCGCGGCCGCGGTGAAGTATTGGAAGGTGCCGCTGGAGGCGAGCAGCCGGCCCGAGACACGCCCACCTAGCGCCTGCAGCCACTCCAGTAGGGCACGGTCGGGGTCGATCGAGATGCTCGACAGGCGCTCCTGAAGCCGCGCCTCCAACCCCGGCGCCGCCGGTGGGATCCCGAACAAGCCAGCCAGCCTGCTCTGCTCGCCGACCTCGACCACGATCGTGCGCCGGCCCCTGTGCGCGGCCAGGATCCCGATTGCCGCCGCGATGGTGGTCTTGCCCACGCCGCCCTTGCCGGTGATCACGAGCAGCTTGCGGTCGAGCAGCGATTGCATCCGGGTGAGAGTGTGTCTCAAACCGCACGCGAGGAGCTGTACCTACAATCGTTTCGATGAGCGCACCGTCTCCGGACCCCATCGGCGAGCAGATCGCATACGACCGTGAGGGTCTGGTGTCGTGCGTGGTGCAGGACTGGAGCACCGGCGAGGTGCTGATGCTCGCCTACATGAACGAGCAGGCCCTGCAGCGCACCCGCGACACGGGCGAGCTGCACCTGTGGAGCCGCTCGCGCGCAGAGCAGTGGCACAAGGGCGCCAGCAGCGGCAACGTCCAGACGGTCCGCGCGCTGCGACTCGACTGCGACGGCGACACGCTGCTGGCCCTTGTGGAGCCCGCGGGACCGGCGTGCCACACGGGCGAGCGGACGTGCTTTCATCGCGGGCAGCTCGATCCCGGTGCGCCGTGCGAGACGCTGCCCGCGCTGGAGCGGACGCTTGCCCAGCGCGCCCGTGAGCGTCCAGCCGGCTCCTACACGGTCGAGCTGCTGGAGGACCCGAGCCGCATTGGCGAGAAGGTGATGGAGGAGGCCGAGGAGGTCGCGCGCGCCGCCCGCGAGGAGTCCGATGAGCGCGTCGATGAAGAGGCCGCCGACGTGCTCTACCACCTGCTCGTGCTGCTGCGCAGCCGGGGACGCTCGCTCACGGACGCTGAGCGGGTGCTCGATGGCCGTCGCTCCTAGGTCTCCGGGCGCGCCGCCCGGCGATCCGCAGGACACCCGCCCGGACGGCGGCGCAGGTGATGGAGCGCAGGCGCGCCAGCACCTGGGTGTGGCGGTGCTCCCGAGCCTGGAGCAGGCGCGCGAGCTGGCGCGCTCGCACAACCTGATTCCGCTGAGCTGCACCTTCATCGAGGACTGCGAGACGCCCGTCTCGGCGTTCCTGAAGCTGCGCGCGCTGGCGCCGGGCGAGCCCGCGTTCCTGCTGGAGTCCGCCGACCAGGGCCAGCGTGTGGGCCGCTGGTCGTTCATCGGCTTCCGCCCCCGCGCGGTGCTCAGGTGGTCGCTGGCCGACGGCGGTGATCCCTATGCGCTGGCGGCGGAGCACGTCGCCCGCTTCGACCAGGCGCCGATGGACGGCGCCCCGCCCTTCACGGGCGGCGCGGTGGGCTTCTTCGGATATGACCTCGTGCGCGCGGTGGAGCCGCTCGGCGACCCCCCTCCCGACCCGCTGGGGCTGCCGGACATGGCGTTGATGCTCTCCGATGCGCTGGTGGTCTTCGACCACCTCAAGCACACGGTCACCATCCTCGCCAACGCCGACCTCCAGCAGGAGCCGGACATCCAGCGCGCGTATGAGACCGCCGCACAGACCATCCGCGAGGTGCGCGCCGCGCTCGCCGGACCGGTGCCGCGCGGGGAGCCCGTGGACACCGCCGCCCGCGCGGTGCCGGAGTTCAAGTCGAACATGGCGCGGGAGCAGTTCGAAGCGATTGTGCAGCGGGTCGTGCGCTACATCTACGCCGGCGACGCCTTCCAGGTTGTGCCCTCCCAGCGCTGGTCGGCGCCCGTGCCGGTCGAGGCGTTCTCCATCTACAGGGGCCTGCGCGCGGTCAACCCGAGCCCGTACATGTATTTCCTGGACTTCGGCGACTTTCAGGTGGCCGGCGCCAGTCCCGAGCCGCTGCTGACGGTCAGCGGACGCCACGTGGCCACCAAGCCGATCGCCGGCACGCGTCCGCGCGGAGCGACCCCGGAGGAGGACCGACGGATCGCGGCGGAGCTGCTGGCCGACGAGAAGGAGCTGGCCGAGCACGTGATGCTCGTGGACCTCGGCCGCAACGACCTCGGCCGCGTGTGCGAGTACGGCAGCGTGAACGTGGACGAGCTGATGGAGATCGAGCTCTACAGCCATGTCATGCACATCGTCTCCTCGGTGTCGGGGACGCTGCGCGACGGGGTGGGGGCGATGGACGCGCTGCGCTCGGTGCTTCCCGCGGGCACGCTCTCGGGTGCGCCGAAGGTGCGCGCCATGCAGATCATCGACGAGCTGGAGCCGGTCAAGCGCGGCGGCTACGGCGGCGCGATCGGCTACCTCAGCTACGCGGGCGATCTCGACACGGCGATCCACATCCGCACGGTCGTGGTCAAGGACGGCGTGGCGCACGTGCAGGCGGGTGGCGGCACGGTCGCGGACGCCAAGCCGGCGTATGAGTACGAGGAGTCGGTCGCCAAGGCGCAGGCTGCGCTGCGCGCGATCGCACTGGCCTGCGAGCAGCCGGACTGGTCATGAGAGTCCTGGTCCTCGACAACTACGACTCGTTCACCTACAACCTCGTCCAGTACCTCGGGGAGCTCGGCGCGGAGGTGGAAACCGTCCGCAACGATCGCGCGAGCGTCCAGGAGCTGCTCGCCGGCGGCTATCAGCGCTGCGTGGTCTCGCCGGGGCCGTGCACGCCCGACCAGGCCGGAATCACCCTCGAGCTGGTGCGGCGCATGCCCGAGGCGGGCATCCCCACGCTCGGCGTGTGCCTCGGCCATCAGGCGCTCGCGCAGGCGTTCGGCGGCCGTGTCAAGCTCAATCCGCCCGTGCACGGCAAGGCCACCACGATCGAACACGACGGGCGCACCATCTTCCAGGGGCTGGCTTCGCCGCTGACCGTCGGGCGCTATCACTCGCTGGTGGTGGACGCCGAGCTGCCCGACTGCCTGGAGGAGTCGGCGCGCGGCGGGGGGCTGCTGATGGGGCTGCGCCACCGCGAACTGCCGGCCGAGGGAGTGCAGTTCCACCCCGAGTCGGTGCTCACCGAGCAGGGCCGGGAGCTGCTCGGCAACTTCCTTCGGAACGGATCACGGTGAGCTGCGCGGGCCCATACGAGATCATGCTCGGGTCATGCCCAACGCGATCCTGACCCGCGCGATCGACGCGCTCGCATCGAGAACGGACCTCAGCTCGCAGGAGACAGCCGAGGTGCTGGCGCAGATCATGCACGGCGAGGTCTCAGAGACCCAGATAGCGGGGTTCCTGATCGCGCTGCGCACCAAGGGCGAGACCGTCCACGAGCTGGCCGGGCTCGCACGCACGATGCGCGATCTCGCAGCCCACGTGCCCATCGAGCGTGACGATCTGCTGGACACCTCCGGCACGGGAGGAGGCAGGAGCTCGTTCAACGTCTCCACCACCGCCGCCCTGATCGCAGCCGGCGCCGGCTGCGCGGTCGCCAAGCACGGCAATCGCTCCGCCACCAGTCAATCGGGCTCCGCGGATCTGCTGGAGGCGCTCGGCGCGCGCATCGACCTGGGCCCGGAGGGGGTCGCCGCCTGCATCGAGGAGGCCGGCTTCGGCTTCATGTTCGCTCCTGCGCACCACCAGGCCACGCGCTTCGTCGTGCCCGTCCGGCGCGAGCTGGCGGTACGCACGATCTTCAACCTGCTCGGGCCGCTGACCAACCCGGCGGGCGCGCGCCGCCAGCTGATCGGCGTCTCGGACCCGCGCTTTCTCGAGACGATCGCGGGCGCGCTGGCGCAGCTCGGGGTCGATCGCGCGCTGGTGGTGGCCGGCGAGGACGGGCTCGACGAGGTTTCCGCGAGCGCGCCCACCAGCGTGGTGGAGGTCAACGGCCAGGAGATCCGCAGGTACGTGCTCACGCCTGAGGAGGTCGGCATCGACGCCGTCCCCGGCTCGCCCGCCGCGCAGGGCCCGAACGGCGGCAGCCCGCAGGAGAACGCCGCGGTCACCCGCGCGATCCTCCAGGCTGCCGGCGGCGACAGCGCCGGCAGCTACGGCGCCACGCGCCCGCCGGGCGAGGCCCTCGCGCTGATCAACGCCGGCGCGGCGATCTACGCGGCCGGGCGGGCGGAGACGATCGCGCAGGGCGTGCAGGCCGCACGGGCGGCGCTCGCCGACGCCGGCACGCGCCGGTCCAGGCCAGCCGATGAGCACGCGCGCCGCCACGGTCCTCGACCGCATCCTGGCGCAAACGCGCACGGAGGTGGAGCGGCGCAAGCGAGACGTTCCGCTCGAGGGGATCCCCGACGCGATCGCCGGCTCCGACGCGCGCGGGGACGGCATTGCTGAGCGGCCCGCGGGCGAGCGACGCTTCCACGACGCGCTGCTGCGGCCGGGGATCGGGGTGATCGCGGAGTTCAAGCGCCGCTCGCCCTCCGCGGGGGAGCTGCGCGAGCGTCCGGACCTGAGGGAGGTCGTGCGCGCCTATAAGCGCGGTGGCGCGGTGGCCGTGTCGATCCTCACGGAGGGCCCCAACTTCGGCGGGGCGCTGGAGGACCTCGGCTCCGCCCGCGCGGTCTGCGATCTGCCGCTGCTTCGCAAGGACTTCATCGTCGATCCCTACCAGCTGCGCGAGGCGCGGCAGGCGGGCGCAGACGCGGTGCTGCTGATCGTCGCCGCGCTGAGCCCCGGCGAGCTGGCCTCGCTGCACGGCGAGGCCGGGGACATGGGGCTGGACGTGCTGGTCGAGGTTCACAACCGCGGTGAGCTGGAGCGCGCGCTGGAGCTGGGCGCGGACATCATCGGGGTCAACAACCGCGACCTGCGCGACTTCAGCGTGGACGTCCAGCGCACCGAGCGCCTGATGGACGATCTGGCGCCCGGAGTGGCCGTCGTCTCGGAGTCCGGCATCGCCACCGCCGATCAGCTGCGCAGCCTCCAGGAGCGCGGCGTGCAGGCGGTGCTGGTGGGCGAGACGCTGATGCGCGCAGCCGATCCAGCCGCGGCGTTGAGGGAGCTGACATCCTTTAGACCCACAGGGGAAGACATTTAGATGCGCTTCACCCCGGCCGATCATCCTCTCCAGCAATGAAGCGCATGTTCGCCATCCCGTTCGTCTCCGCCCTGATCGGCGGCGGTGTCGTGGTGGCCGTGATCGCCGCCGCGGGTGACCTGGGCTCGAGCCAGACGACGGTCACCACCCTGCAGGCTGCGCCGGCCGCGCCCTCCAACGCCTCCCAGCAGACCAGGGGCCTGACCCCGCACGAAGTCTACGTCCGCGATGCGCCGGGGGTGGCGTTTGTCACCTCCACGGTGGTGCAGAAGACGGAATCGCCGTTCAACCTCTTCGGCGGGGAAGGCCAGCGCCAGGGTCAGGCCACGGGCTCGGGCATCGTGATCTCCAGCAATGGCACGATCCTGACCAACTACCACGTGGTCGAGAACGCGATCAAGGTCACGGTCAGCTTTGAAAAAGGCAAGACGGTCGAAGCCCAGGTGGTCGGCAAGGACCCATCCAACGACCTCGCAGTGCTGAAGATCCCCACGGACGGGTTGACCCTGCACCCGCTCACGCTCGGGGACTCCAGCGCGGTCACGGTGGGCGACCCGGTGTATGCGATCGGCAACCCGTTCGACCTCCAACGCACGCTCACCACGGGCGTGATCTCAGCCCTGCAGCGCGAGATCACGGCGCCGAACGGATTCGCGATCAACAACGTGCTGCAGACAGACGCGCCGATCAACCCCGGCAACTCGGGCGGACCGCTGCTCGACACGGGCGGCCGCGTGATCGGCATCAACTCCCAGATCGAGACGGGCGGCACGGGCGGCGGCAGCGTGGGCATCGGCTTCGCCGTCCCGATCAACACGGCCAAGTCGGAGATCGCCCAGCTCGAGAAGGGCGGGACGGTGCGCGGCGCCTACCTCGGCCTCACCTCGCTGACGATCGACGGTTCGCTCTCGGCGCTCAACCTGCCGGTGAAGAGTGGCGCGCTGGTGCAGAGCGTCCAGAAGAGCTCAGCGGCCTCCAAGGCGGGCATCCGTGGCGGCGCCGTCACCACGACCACGGAAAACGGGCAGGTGTCGGTCGGCGGCGACATCATCTCCTCGATCGACGGCAAGAAGGTCGCCAGCTCGGAAGAACTGGCCAACGACATCTCGGCCAAGAAGCCGGGCAACACGGTCACGGTCGGTCTGCTGCGCGCCACGGGCAAAGGCAGCTACGAAGACAAGACCGTCAGCGTCACGTTGGGCAGCCGCCCGAACTCGGTTCCCAATCCGAACACGCCCGAAGGCTAGATCCGCCCCGGATCGCGCGCCCGCTACCGTTGGGGCATGTCGGCGATCTCTGAACCTGTCGAGCTCGGCGGCCCCGCGCCGGCGGCCGTCGCCACCGACCGCGACCCGCCCTCGCCGCCCGTGCGCCCGGCGCCGCACGTGAAGATCTGCGGCATCACCACCCTCGCCGATGGCGAGCTGGCGGTGGGCTTGGGCGCGTGGGCGCTGGGGATGATCTTCTACGAGGGCAGCCCCCGGAGCTGCTCGACGGCGGAGGCGCAGGTGATCGCGGCGCAGCTGCGCCGCCGTGTGGAGCTGTGTGGTGTGTTCGTGAACGCGCCGCTGCAGGAGATCGTGGCCCGCAGCGAGGAGCTGGCGCTGAGCCTGGTCCAGCTGCACGGCGATGAGGGCCCGTCGTTCTGCGCGGAGGTGCGTCGCCGGACGGGCGCGCGCGTGATCAAGGCGGCGCAGGTGTCGGGCTCGGGCGACGTGCAGGACCTCGAGCGCTTCCACGTGGACTTCCACCTGCTGGACGCGCGCTCCAAGGCGGTCGAGCGCAGGGGCATGCGGGGGGGGACGGGCGAGACATTCGACTGGGAGCTGATCGAGGCGCGGCGATCGAAGGTGCCGCTGATCCTCAGCGGCGGGCTGACCGCGGCGAACGTCGCCCAGGCGATCGCGGCGACGCGCCCCTATGCGGTGGACAGCGCGAGCGGCACGGAGTCCGCGCCCGGCCACAAGGATCCGGAGAAGCTGCGGGCGTTCTTCCAGGCCGCCCGGCCGGTGGCGCAGGAGCAGCCGGCGATCGGTCCGCAGGCGTGAGCGCGAGCACGGGCGAGGCGCCGCTGGAGCATCGCTTCGGGCCCTACGGCGGGCAGTTCGTGCCCGAGACGCTGATGCCCGCCCTGGCCGAGCTGGAGCAGGCGTGGAAGGCTGCGCGGAGCGACCCGGCCTACCGCACGGAGCTGGACGGGCTGCTGCGCGACTTCGGCGGACGCCCGACTCCGCTCTACCGTGCGCGCAGGCTCTCCGAGCGGGCCGGGCGGGCGGTCTACCTGAAGCGCGAGGATCTCAACCACACGGGCTCGCACAAGCTCAACAACGCGCTCGGGCAGGTGCTGCTGGCCAAGCGGATGGGCAAGCGCCGCATCATCGCGGAGACCGGCGCGGGCCAGCACGGTGTGGCGACGGCCACGGTGTCCGCGCTGCTGGGCATGGAGTGCATGGTCTACATGGGTGTCGAGGACACGCGCCGCCAGCGCCCCAACGTGCAGCGCATGGAACTGCTCGGGGCCGAGGTGCGGCCGGTTGACGCGGGCGCCCGGACGCTGAAGGAGGCGACCTCGGCGGCGATCCGCGACTGGGTGACCAACGTCCAGAGCACGCACTACGTGATCGGCTCGGTCGTCGGACCCGCCCCTTACCCGGCGCTGGTGCGCGACCTGCAGCGGATCATCGGCGACGAGGCGCGCGCGCAGATCCTGGAGCGCGAGGGCAGGCTGCCGGCGCGCGTGGTGGCGTGCGTGGGAGGGGGCTCGAACGCGATCGGGACCTTCGCCGCGTTCATCCCCGACGAGCAGGTCGAGCTGGTCGGCGTCGAGGCGGGCGGCGAGGGCATCGAGACCGGCCGCCACGGCGCGCCGCTGACCCTGGGTGGGCGCCCCGGGATCCTGCATGGGTCGCGTTCGGCGGTGATGCAGGACGAGGAGGGCCAGATCGTGCAGGCGCACTCCGTCTCCGCCGGCCTGGACTATCCGGGCGCGGGTCCCGAGCACGCCTACCTGCGCGACAGCGGCCGGGCGCGCTACGTGGCGGTCACCGACCGCGATGCGCTGGCGGCGTTCCGAGAGGTGGCGCGCCTGGAGGGAATCATCCCGGCGCTCGAGACCGCACACGCGCTGGCCTGGGTGCTCGCCCAGCCGGACGGCGAGCTGGACCTGGTGTGCCTGTCCGGCCGCGGGGACAAGGATCTGGCAGAGGTGCTGGGCGGGCGCCCGGCGTGAGCACGACCGCGCTGAGCGGCGTGGAGCGCATCGCCGCGGCCTTCGCCGCGACCGGCAAGCGCGCGGCCCTGATGCCCTATGTGATGGCGGGCTTCCCGACGCTGGAGGAGTCGGCGCGGATCGGCGAGGCGTGCGTGCAGGCGGGCGCGGACGTGATCGAGCTCGGCGTGCCCTACTCGGACCCGCTGGCGGATGGACCCGTGATCCACGCCGCCGGCACGCGCGCGCTTGCGGCCGGAGCGAACGTGGCGGGCGTGCTCGAGGTCGCGCGTACGCTCGCTCCCGGCGTTCCGGTGGTGCTGATGTGTTACGCCAACATGGTCTTCGCCCCGGGAGTGGAGGCGTTCCTGGACCGGCTCGCGCGAACGGGCGCGTGCGGTCTGATCGTGCCGGACCTGCCGCAGGGCGAGGCGCCCGAGGTGCTGCAGGCGTGCGATGCGCGCGGCCTGGCGCTCGTGCCGCTGGTGGCTCCCACGACCACGCCGCAGCGGCTGGCGGCGATCGGCTCGCAGGCGCGTGGCTTCCTGTACGCGGTCTCCGTGGTTGGCACCACCGGCGAGCGCAGCTCGCTCGGCGCGAGCTTCGCGGAGGTGGTGGCCAAGGCCAAGGCGAGCACCGAGGCGCCGGTGGCGCTGGGCTTCGGCATCGCCACGCCCGAGCAGGCCAGCCTGGCCGCCGACGCTGGCGCCGACGGGGTGATCGTGGGTACCCGACTGGTTCGCGCGGCGGGCGAGGCGGAGGACCCCGCGGGCGCCGTGGGCGCGCTCGTGGGCGAACTGGCGGCGGGCCTCGCCCCGACCGATCTGCGATCGGCCAGCTAGGATTCCGCGCGAATGGGACTGATACTCACCGTCACCGCCGGCCTCCTAGCCTGGATCGTGCTGTGGGCGCTGGGGGCCAAGGGCTTCGATGCGTTCCTGCTCGCCACGGCGATCATCCTGGTGGGAGCCTCGCTGAAGATTCTCTCCGGCTACCTCCCCGGCCGACGCAGCTAGAGCCCGGTGCTCGTACGCTGGCTGGGCCTTGCCGCTCTCGCCGCCGCCGTCCCGATCGCGGCCGGGTGTGGGGGCGTGGGGGCCACCGGCGCCTCCGAAGCGACCGGAAGCCAGCTCGCCATCTACTCGAGCCTCCCGCTGCAGGGTCCCACCGCGGCCATCTCCCAGCAGATGGTCAACGGCGAGAAGCTGGCGCTCTCGCAGGCCGGAGGGCACGTCGGGTCCTTCCAGATCGGCTACGTCTCGCTCGACGACGCCAACCCGACGAACGGGCAGTGGTCGACCGGTGAAACCACCAACGACGCCAAGACGGCTGCGCAGGACACGAGCACGATCGCCTACCTGGGGGACTACAACTCGGCCGCCACGGCGGTCTCCCTTTCTCTGACCAACGCGGCCGGCATCCTCCAGGTCAGCCCCGCCAGCCCCTACGTGGGGCTCACCAGCTCGCTCGACGCCGGGCAGGACGAGCCCGCACGCTTCTATCTCAGCGGCAAGCGCACTTTCGGACGCCTGCAGCCCGGGGACCCGGTCGAGGCGGCGGCGCAGGTGCAGCTGATGAGGTCGTTGGGCGTGCACAAGCTCTACGTGCTCGACGACCAGGATCCCTTCGAGGTGCCGCTGGCGAGCATCGCCGCGGGCGACGCCGAACACGCGGGCATCACCGTGGCCGCCCATGACAGCATCGAAACGCCCGCGGGCGCAACCTACACCGGGGAGGTCGAAAAGATCGTCGCAAGCGGCGCTCAGGCGGTGTTCTTCGCCGGCGGCGCCAACGCGGGCACGGTCGCACTGTGGCGCGCCCTGCACGGCGCCGACCCGCGACTGCTGCTGCTGGGGTCCAGTGCGATGGCCAGCGAATCGTTCACCTCGCAGATCGGCAGCGCGGCGAGCACCACATATTTGAGCACCCCGATCCTTCCCACGGACCTCTACCCAGCGTCGGCGCAGCGCGTGCTGCGCGACTACCGCAAGAGCTTCGGCGGCGACCCCGGACCGTATGCGCTCTCCGGCTATGAGGCGATGAGCGTGGTGCTCGCCGCGATCCGCAGCGCGGGCACGCGCGGCAACGACCGCCAGGTGGTGATCGACCGCTTCTTCGCCACCAGGCGGCGCGACTCGGTGCTGGGGCGCTACTCGATGCAAGCCAACGGCGAAACTACGCTGTCGCGCTACGGCGTGGATCGCGTGCGCGGCGGGCGCCCGGTCTTCTACCGGGCCATCGAAGTGGGTCAGGCGAGCCCCGCCACCGGCGGCTGAGCCCTGGGCGCCCGAGCCTTCGCTCGGTCTCGCTCAGGGCTCAGCCGCCCGTCCGCTAGAGCCCCAGGACCAGGCGGAAGCGCTGGGCGCCGCCGCCCAGGTCGCGCCCGCCGCCGGACAGCGTGGTCGCGGAGCGAAGATAAGGGATGAACTTGGAGATGCTCGGGTCTTCGGTGAGCCCGACTCCTTCGAGCAGGCTCAGCAGGGTGGGGAAGTCGAGCATCAGGCTCGGCTGGATGCCTTCCCCCAGCGTCGAGACGGCCGCCGCGCGGGGCGCGGCGGCGGCGAGCGTGCTCGGCGGGTTCAGCGCGGCCTCCACCGAGGCTTCGCCGAATCCGAGCACGAACTTCGTCTGGCCGCCCGAGCCGCGGCCGTCTGCGATGTCGAGCACCACCGGCAGGCCGCTGATGGCGACGCCGACGGCGGCGTCGGTGCCCGCGATCGCGACCGGGCGCAGCGATCCGCCCGCCTTGTGCAGCTGGGCGGCCAGCTTGTTCACCGCGGCGCGCGAGAGAGCCGGGCTCTTCGAGGCGATCACGATCGCGGCCTTCAGTTCGAGCAGGCTGCCGCCGCTGGCGAAGATGCCCGCCGAGCCCATCCAGGACGCGAAGTCGCGCTTGGCCTGCGCGCTGCTCGCGCCGAGCGCGTTCAGCGGGGCGAGCATCGCTCCGAGCAGCGACTTGACGTTGATGGTGGTCGAGCTCGGGGGGCCGTCGGAGCCCGTGCCGGTGATGGTGCTGCCGAACGCGCTGAGCGTGCGCAGTCCCTGGACATCCTGCGCGAGCGTGCTGCCGAGGTGGCCGAGTCCGACCGCCAGCCAGGATTCACCGGGGAGTTCGCCGAGCGCCTTCGTCGCTTCGGCGTCGGTCGAGAGCAGTCCGCCCGCTGCGCCGGGCGAGCCGGCGGAGATGGTGTCCGCGTCGAGCGCCAGCGAGCCGGCGGAGGCGGTCAGCGAGACGTTGGCCTCGCGGGTGCCCGTGAGCAGGGCCAGCAGGCCGTAGAGCCGTTCTCCGGTGCCGGACGCTCCGGTGGCGCCCGACGCGCTCGCCCCCGTCGGGTTGGAGTAGACGTGCGCGAGGGCGCCCGCGGGCGCGGCGGCGAGCAGCTTGGCGTAGCCGCTCGCGCGCGCCAGCGACGCGGCGCCGAGGGTGGTGTCGATCACGCCGTGCACACCGGATTCGCTGCCCACCACGGCGAAGCGGTCCACCAGGGCGAAGGTCGCCCCAGAGGAAGCGCTCTGCACCGACACCCCCCTGTAGCTGGTGGCGTGCGCGCCGGCGCGCTTGGCCTGCGTGTCGAGGAAGCTGCGCGCCTTCGCCGCATCGCTGGTGTCCAGCACGATCGCGCCCTTAGCGCGGCTCGTGCCGAAGGGGAAGATCCCCGTCGAGGACGAGCCGCCGAGCAGGCCCTGCTGCAGCATGGCCGTCAGCGAGCTGGCCGAGCCCAGCGAGGTCAGGTAGACGCCCGCGTGGGGCCCGAGCCAGGGGGCCACGTCCTGCTTGAAGCTGAGTCGCGGTGAGCCGGGGGTCTGCAGGACACCGAGCAGGCGCAGGTAGGGGTCGGCCTGGTGGGTGAGCGCCCGGCCGGCGGCGAGCGCGGCCGTCTTCTCCGCGCCGCCGGGGCGCACGTCCGCGCCCGCGTACAGCGGCGCGGAGGCCGGGATCGCGGTGGCGGGGTCGGCGGCCGTGCCGCTGCTGTGGCTCGAGCCGCAGCCGGCTAGCAGGCCCGCGAGCGCGACGGGCAGCGCGGCGAGGCCGAGGGTGCGCAGCAGCTTGTGGTGGCGGGGGGCGGAGCTGAGGGCGGATGGCAACGTGTTGTCCTTTCTGCGGCCTTGCGGGCCGGGGGTGAGAGGCGATCGTATGCCTCGCATGTGACGGTACGCAAGACGCATGCGTCTGCAAGCGCTGTTTCAGCGCTCGCTTCTGCACGGCCGCTTGCACCCGTGAGCCCTCGCGGGGGCAGCCGGCCGGAGCGGACAGAGCCCCGCCGCGACTGGGGTCTTGCCGTCCCGGGCGACGCTGGGAAGGAAGAGTGGGAGAAGATGTGCATACGGGGTTGCATTGTGGGAGGAAGTGGGATATGTTCGCGCACAGCGAGCCGAGGTGGAGGGGCTCCTCCCACTCCTCCACCTCGGCTCGGTAAACAACTCTGGAGCTTCAACGTGGTCCCCTTTCGTGGCACCTTCGACCATACGCTCGACGCGAAGAACCGCCTCACGGTGCCGGCGCGCTATCGGGCGGCGCTTGCCGAGGGGGTGGTCCTCGCGATGCCCGTGGACCTGAAGCCGTGCGTGGGCGTGTGGCGCCCTGAGGAGTACGAGCGCTACACGCGACGCGCGCTCGCCGATCTGCCTCCGCTGTCACCGCGGCTGACCGAGCTGGAGCGCTTCTTCTACGGCAGCTCCCACGACGCCGACCTCGACGCGGCCGGGCGGGTGATGATCCCCGGCTTCCTCGGTGAGCACGCCGCGCTCGCCAAGGACGTGGTCGTGGTGGGCGTCGGCGACCGCCTGGAGCTGTGGGACAAGACCGCCTGGGGCGAACATCGATCGACGCTGCTCAGCGGCGTCGCGGAGGTCACCGCGCGTGCCGCCGACGCTGCTTGACAGCACGCGCGAGCCTCGCGGCCCGGAGACCCGGGCGCCGGAGCTGACGCGACGACGGCGAGGAGCCGGCGACGCCGGGCGCGCTCCCGCCGGCAGACGCTCCGGACGCGCGTTCGTGCACGCGGCATGCGACGCGGATGCGGGCGTGCGCGCCTCGCACACGCCGGTCCTCGCGGGCGAGCTGCTCGGGCTACTCGATCCCCAGCCGGGCCAGACCGCGATCGACTGCACCTTCGGCGACGGCGGGCACGCGCGTCTGGTCGCCGAGCGGCTTGGGCCCTCGGGCACGCTCGTGGCGATCGACC
>DAINPC010000008.1:17189-23670 GCA_036743695.1 Solirubrobacteraceae bacterium
GAGACGAGCTGCTCGCTGCGCTTCATACGCTCCGGCTACGCCGAGGCGCTGGAGCTGCTCGCGCAGGAGGGAATGCGCGCCGACATCGCCTACTTCGACCTGGGCATGTCCTCGATGCAGGTGGACACCCGCGAGCGTGGGTTCTCCTACTCATACGAGGCGCCGCTGGACATGCGCATGGACCCCGCCCAGCAGCTGAGCGCCCGCAAGATCGTCGCCGAGTGGGAGGAGCGGCGCCTGGCGCACGCGCTGCGCGACTTCGGCGAGGAGCGTCACGCGGGCGCCATCGCCCGGGCGATCGTGCGCCGGCGCGCGCAGGCGCCGATCGACACCACGCTCGAGCTGGTCGACACGATCAAGTCCGCCATCCCCGCGCCCGCGCGCTTCGCCGGCGGCCATCCCGCCAAGCGGTCCTTCCAGGCCCTGCGGATAGCCGTCAACGACGAGCTGGGCCAGCTCGACCGCGCCCTGCCGCTCGCCTGGGGACTGCTGCGCGAGGGCGGCGTGCTGGCCGGCATCTCGTTCCATTCGCTGGAGGACAGGCGCGTGAAGCGATTCCTGAGCGAGCGCGCCCGCGGCTGCGTCTGCCCGCCCGACCTGCCCGTCTGTGCGTGCGGGCGTGAGCCCGAGGCGGCGCTGCTCTCGCGCCGCTCGATCGTGCCGTCCGCGGATGAGATCTCACGCAACCCGCGCGCCACCTCGGCGCGTCTGCGCGCCGCCAGGAAGCTGACCGAGGAGCCGACCTCGTGACGCCTCCCGCCGCCGCTCCGGCGTTCCGTGCGCGCACCGTCGCCCCGGCGCGGCCGCTGAGCAGGCCGCCCAGGCCCAGGCGGGTATCTGGACCCGCCCGCCCCGCACGCCGGGAGCTGCCGGCGTCGCGGCCCTCCCAGGCCGCGGGCGGGCTTGTGCTCGGGCTGCTCGCGCTGGTGCGGGGCGTCTCACGCCACCGGCTGCTCGACCGCCTGATCCGCGGACGGAGCTGGATCGCGCTGGTGGCGTTCGCGCTGCTCGGGATCGTCACGCTGCAGCTGACCCTGCTGAAGCTCAACGCCAGCATCGGGCACTCGCTCCAGCGCAGCGCGCTGCTGCAGCGCGAGAACGCGGCGCTCAGCATCGAAAACTCCGAAATGGCGGCGGGCAACCGCGTCGAGTCCACGGCGGCCCATCTGGGCATGGAGCTGGTGCCCGCCGGGGCGCTGAAGTTCCTCGCCGCGAACCCGCTGGCGGACATCGCCCATGCCGCCGCGGCGCTGAGCACCGCGGCTCACGCCACCGCCACCGCCACCAGCTCCGAAGCGCCCGGCGCCGGCACCGCCGAAACGCGCGGCTCCTCCGAAACGGCCGCCTCCACCGAAGCGGCCACCGCCTCCACGACATCCTCCGCGAGCGCCGAACAGGCGGCTACGACGAGCACGAGCGCCGCGGCGCCGGCAGAAGCGCCGGCCAGCGCGCGCGGCGAATCGAGCGGCTCGCGCGCCGAATCCCGTGCCTCGGCGCCGAGCGAAGAATCGCCAGCTTCCTCGGCCGCGCCCGGGAGCACGGCGGGCGCCTCCGCCGAAACGACCCCCGCGGGCGGCACTCAGGCGGGCCCCACGGGATAGCGGTGGCCGTCGTCCAGCGCCGCATAGGGGCGATCTTCGGGCTGTTCTTCATCCTGCTCGTCCTCGCGGCCGGCCGCACCGCCTACCTCGGCGTGCTCCGTGGCGGCACGCTGCGCAAGGCGGCGAGCAACCAGCAGCTCACCAACGAAGCGGTCACAGCGCAGCGCGGAGCGATCACCGACCGCAACGGCGTCGACCTGGCGGTATCCGAGCCGGCACGCGATCTCTCCGCGGACCCCTATCTGATCGCTGACCCGCTGGGCGCCGCCCAGCGGCTGGCGCCCCTGCTGGGGCAGACGCAGGCGAGCGTGCTGAGGAAGCTCTCCCAGCGAACCGGCTTCGTGTACCTGGCGCGCGGGATGCCCGCCAAACAGGCGCAGCCGGTCCTCGCCCTGAAGATCCCCGGTGTCTCCGGCACCCCGGTGATGCGCCGCGTCTACCCGCGCGGCCCGCTGGCGTCCCAGGTGCTCGGCCTCGTGGGCACCGAAGGCAAGGGCCTGGCCGGGCTGGAGTACGCGCGCGATTCGCAGTTGCGCGGGCGCTCTGGAGAGCGTCGCGTGGTCAGCGACGCGATCGGCCAGCCCGTGTCGATCACGGAAAGCCGCCCGGTGCTTGCAGGGCAGTCGCTGGCGCTGACGCTCGACGCCAACATCCAGCAGCGCACCGAAGACGTGCTCGGCGCGGTCGCGCGCGTGTTCAATCCCAAAGACGCCACCGCGATCGTGATGGACCCGCGCAGCGGAGCGATCCTGGCCGTGGCCAACTGGCCGCAGGTGAACCCCAACGACTCCGGCGCCGCGCCCGCCGGCGCGCTGGAGGACCGCGCGGTGGGCTTCAACTACGAACCGGGCTCCACGTTCAAGGCCGTGGCTGTCTCGGGTGCCCTGCAGCAGGGCCTGATCACGCCGAACACCCCCTTCAACATCCCCGATCAGATCCAGGTCGCCGACCGCACGATCCACGACGACACCGAACATCCCGAAGAAACGCTCACCACCTCCCAGATCCTCGCCCGATCGAGCAACGTCGGCGCGATCAAGATCGGCGCGCTGGAGGGATCGAGCAGCTTCAACGGCTGGGTCCACCGCTTCGGCTTCGGCGCGCCAACGGGCGTGGACCTGTCCGGCGAGGAAGCCGGCGTGACGTTGCCGCTGAGCCACTACTCGGGCTCCTCGATGGGCAACCTGCCGATCGGTCAGGGCGAGCTGGTGACACCGATGCAGATGGCGAGCGCCTATGCGGCGATCGCCAACGGCGGCATCCTGCGCCCGCCCCACATCGTGCGCGCCGTGGGGGGCAAGCCGCAGTTCATCCCGGCGGGGCACCGCATCATCTCCGCGGCCGCCGCCGCGGCGGTTCGGCACATGCTCGAAGGCGTGCTCGCTCCCGGCGGCACCGCCAGCGAGGTCTCGATCCCCGGCTACCAGCTGGCGGGCAAGACGGGCACGGCGAGCAAGATCGACCCGGCGACCGGCGAATACTCCAAGAGCGCCTATGTGGCCTCGTTCATTGGCTTCGCGCCCGCCGCGAACCCGAAGCTGCTGTGCGCGGTGGTCGTCGACGAACCCCAGTCGGGGTCGATCTTCGGCGGCACCGTCGCCGCCCCGGCGTTCGGCCAGATCATGAGCTTCGCGCTGCAGTACCTGGGCATCGCGCCCGGGTAGCGCCGGCTCCAGCGGGGGCGGAAACTAGACTCAACGCCATGTCAGCACGGGGCACCGACAGATGAGGCTCGATGACTTGGCCGGCGCCCTGACCGGCGCGCGGGCCGCCGAGCTGCATGATTCACAGGGCGCCGTGGAGATCTCCGGGCTCGCCTACGACAGCCGCGCGGTCGCGCGGGGGAGCCTGTTCTTCTGCGTGAGCGGCTTCAACGCCGACGGGCATCGGTTCGCGCCTCAGGCGGTTGAGAGCGGCGCGGCGGCGCTCGTCGTGGAGCGCCGCCTCGGGCTCGGCGTTCCCGAGCTGCTCGTCCCCTCGGCGCGCGCGGCGATGGCGCCGCTGGCCGCGCGCTTCTATGGCGATCCCTCGCACGAGCTGAGGATCGTGGGGGTGACCGGAACCAACGGCAAGACCACCACCGCCTACCTGGTGCGGGCGCTGATGGAGGCGGGCGGCATCCGGTGCGGGCTGCTCGGGACCGTCAAGTCGGTGATCGGCGGGCGCGAGCGCGCGGTCCAGCGCACCACGCCCGAGGCGATCGACCTGCAGGCCGATCTGCGCGCGATGCTCGACGGAGGGGACGGCGCCTGTGCGATGGAGGTCTCCTCCCACGCACTCGAGCTCGGGCGGACCGACGCGATCGCGTACGCGGCCGTCGTGTTCACCAACCTGACGCAGGATCACCTCGACTTCCACGACACGATGGAGGACTACTTCATCGCCAAGCGGCGCCTGTTCAAGCCCGCCGACGGCGATCCCCCCCTCCTCAGCGTGGTGAACGTCGGTGACGGCTACGGTCGGCGCCTGGCTGCGGAGATCGAGGGCGTGCGCACGTTCGCCGTGGACGCGCCCGCCGACTACGCCGTCAGCGGCCTGCGCTGCGGGTTCGGCGGCTGCAGCTTCACGCTGCACGCCCCACAGGCCGAGCGCGAGGTCGCGCTGCCGCTACCGGGCCGCTTCAACGTCGCCAACGCGCTCGGCGCACTGGCCGCCGTGCACTGCCTCGGGGGTGATCTCGACGTGCTGATCGCTGCGCTGGAGCGCGGCGTGCGCGTCCCGGGTCGGTTTGAGCCGGTGGACGAGGGACAGGACTTCGCGGTGCTGGTGGACTACGCGCACACGCCCGACTCGTTGGAGAACGTGCTGCAGGCGGCGGGCGAGCTGACCGAGGCGGACGGGCGCGTGATCTGCGTGTTCGGCGCCGGCGGCGACCGCGATCGTGGCAAGCGCCCGTTGATGGGCGAGATCGCGGCGCGCCTGGCCGACATGGTGCTCGTCACCTCGGACAATCCCCGCTCGGAGGACCCCGATCGGATCATCGCCGAGATCATGGCCGGCGCCGACGGCGTCGGCGCTTCGGGCGGCGGGGCGGAGGTTCGCGTGCGCCCGCTGAGCGACCGGCGGGCCGCCATCCGCGAGGCGATCGCCGCGGCTCATCGCGGCGACGTGCTGGTGATCGCCGGCAAGGGCCACGAGCAGGGCCAGGAGCTCGCCCGCGGGCACAAGGTGCCCTTCGATGACGTGGCCGTCGCCCGCGAGGCGCTCGGCGCGCGCACGGTGGGCGCGGCCGGGGTCGGCGGCGCATGAGGGATTGGGGTCCCCAGCGCGTTGCCGAGGCCGCGGGCGCGAGTCTGCGGGGTGAGCCGCCGGCCGGCGCCGGCGAGCCGGGACCGCGGGGCGCGAGCATCGACTCCCGGGCGGTGGCACCCGGCCAGCTGTTCGTGGGGCTGCGCGGCGAGCGCGCGGACGGCGGCAGCCACGCCGCGCAGGCGCTGCGGGCGGGGGCGTGGGGGGTGCTGGTGGGGCCGGAGCACGCCCGTGCCGCCGTCGAGGCGCAGGCCGAGGGCGTGGTCCTGGTGCACGCCGATCCCCTGGCGGGCATGCAGGCGCTCGCGCGAGCGTGGCGGGGCGAGCTGCGGGCGCGCGGCGCGAGGGTGGTGGCGGTCACGGGCTCGACGGGCAAGACATCGACCAAGGACATCCTCGCCGCGCTGCTCGGGGCAAGCCTGCGAGTGGCCGCCAGCCCGGCCAACCACAACACCGAGATCGGCCTGCCGCTGGCGCTGCTGGCGGCCCCGGGCGACGTCGAGGTGCTGGTGCTGGAGATGGCGATGCGCGGCAGCGGGCAGATCGCCCAACTGACTGCGATCGCCGAGCCGGACGTCGGGGTGATCGTCAACGTCGGTCCCGCGCACCTGGAGCTGCTCGGCTCGCTGGAGGCGATAGCGGCCGCCAAGGCGGAGCTGATCGCGGGCCTTGCGCCCGGTGCGAGCGTCGTCGTCCCCGCCGGCGAGCCGCTGCTGGCCGGGCATCTGCGTGCCGACGTCGAGGTCCTCACCTTCGGCGAGCAGGCCGACGTGTCGCTCACCGAGCGTGGGTCTGACGGCAGCGTGCGCATCAGCGACCGCGGTCAGGAGATCCTCCTGCGGCCGTCCTTCCAGCAGGCGCACAACCTGCTCAATCTGCTCGCCGCCGTGGCGGCCGCGCGCGCGCTCGGGCACACACCCGAGGGCCGGCTCGAGGTGAGCTTCTCCTCGATGCGCGGGCAGCGGCTCGACCTGGCGGGCGGGGTGGTGCTGATCGAGGACTGCTACAACGCCAACCCGATGTCAATGCGCGCGGCGATCGAGGACCTTGCCGCGACGGCCGCGGGGCGCATGGTGGCGGTGCTGGGCGACATGCTGGAGCTCGGAGCGCAGTCGCCGCGTCTGCACCGCGAGATCGGCGAGCACGCGCGCGCCGGCGGCGTCTCGTTGCTGCTCGCCGTCGGCCCGCAGGCCGTCGAGATGTCCGCGGCGTTCGCCGGCGAGGTCCACTCGGTGCCCGACGCGCGGGCCGCCGCCGAGTTGCTGCCTAGACTGCTGCGCGATGGCGATACGGTGCTCGTGAAGGGCTCCCGCGGGGTGGGCCTGGAGCGGGTGGTCGCGAGCATGCGCGCCCGCGAGGTGGACGGTGGCGCTCCCGTGCTTGCCCCGGGCGCCGGGCCGGAGCGGCGCTGAATGGGCCGGATTCTGTTCGGGGGCACAGCCGCGCTGCTGATCTGCATCTTCCTGAGCCCCAAGTTCATCGAGTTCCTGCGCAAGCGCGAGTTCGGTCAGCACATCCGTGAGGACGGCCCTGAGGGACACCATCAGAAGGCCGGCACGCCGACGATGGGCGGGGTGATCATCTTCGTGGCGGTCTCGGTCCCGTTCCTGATCCTCACCGACTACGAATGG
>DAINPC010000009.1:0-23202 GCA_036743695.1 Solirubrobacteraceae bacterium
GACGCGACGAATCGATCCCGCTACTCTAGGTAAACAGATGTTTACTCGTTTGCTGTTGCTCATGCGCTCGTTCGCGGCCGCGATCGAGATCCGACGGGCCGGTCGGTTCCCGGCGCTCATGCCCGGGCAGGCGGCGTAGCCGGCTAGGGCGCTCCAACACAACGGCCGATTCATCGGAGGCTCACATTGTTGCTCGCAGATTACATCCGCTCGCAGGCCGAGTGGCGCAACGGCAAGGCAGAGCAGCACCCCGACGATGCGCGCAACGCGCGCTCGGCGTGGGCACTCCATCGGCTCGCGGAGGCAGTCGAAGCTATGGAAGAGACGCCCAGCGAGGCCGATCTAGTCGCATCCATCGAGGACGAGCTGAGCCGGCGCTCCGGGGGCGTAGCCAAGCCCGGCGAGCTCGTCAGCCGGGAAGTCTCGCTGTATGGCTTCGACACCGAGGCGCCCGAGCCCGCGCCGTTCCTCGGTGCGCTGCTCAGCAAGGCGCACGCCGATGTGGCACAGGAGGCGCTCGATCGTCTTGTGGCCTTCGTCACCGAGAACGCCGTCCTGTGGGCAGACGTTCTCGCCGGCAACCGCGGCATGATGCGGAGAGCCGCGAAGGCGAAGGCGGCAGTCGAGCAGCTAGCCACCTCGACGGGCCTTCGTGTCGAGCTGCGCGATGTGGAAATCACCGCCAAGCTGCTCGTCTCAGCGTCCGACGGGGATCCCAGCGTGGAGCACGAGTTCGGGTACATCGCCTCGATGGGAGTTGACCTCAGCGGACCGTACGACCTACGGGATGCGGTTGCAGACCTTCTGGCGGGCACGGACCTCCGGCCCGAAGCGCCGACAGTCGACTAGGGTCGCCCGGCTTCGCCGGCAGCTCGGCGAGCTATGGCCGGTTGCGGCCGAACCGGTCGTGTGCCCTGACCCACTCCTCGGCGACGATCGCCGATCCAAGCGAGAGCTCGCCACAGAGCACTGTCGCCGCGACGATCTCGGCGAGCTTGCGCACCTTCCCGGTCCCGTAGCAGCCAAGCAGTTCCAGGCACTCGCGCTGGGTGGCGAGGCCCGTGCCGCCGCCGTAGGTGGCGACGATCAGCGAGGGGATCGTGATCGAGCCGTAGTAGTCGCCGTTTCCGAGCAGCTCGCTGAAGCCGAGGGCCGCGGAGGACTCCGCGACATTGGCCGCGTCCTGGCCGGTCGCGATGAACAGCGCGGCGATCCCGTTGGCCGAGTGGGCGCCGTTGTTGTTGACCCCGGACATGAACCCGCCGAGGTTCGACACCTGCCGCGCCCGGAACAGCCGCTCGCCGGTGGTGTGCATGTGCTCCTCGATCAGGGCGGCGGGAAGCGTCGCCTCTGCGACGACGCGCTTGCCCCGGGTGCGCAATATGTTGACCTGCGAGCTCTTCTTGTCGGTGGCGAAGTTCGACTCCAGATAGAAGTTGGTGATGCCCTCGTAGTTGGATGTGATCCACGCGCACGCCGCGGCGGTCGCCTTGCCCGTGAGGTTCTGCCCCGCGGCGTCGCCGGTCGTGTAGTCAAAGCGCGTGAACAGGATCCGGCTCGCGGAGTACTGCTCGATGCCGCGCAGCCGACCGGAGCGCGTGGTGGCCTCCGCGGCCTGCTTGATCTCCGTGAAGTGCTCCGTCAGCCATTCCCCGAACGCTCGCGCCCGGCGCGCGTCATCAAACACGAACGCGGGGGCGCGCTGCATCGCGTCGTCCAGGATGGTGGTCTTCACGCCACCCGCCTCGCGCAGCATCTTCATGCCGCGGTTGTAGCTCGCGACCAGGGTGCCCTCGACCGTCGCCATGGGGACGTAGAACTCGCCCCGCGCGTGCTCGCCGTCGACGAGCAGCGGCCCGGCGATGCCGATCGGCACCTGCGCGACCCCGGTGAAGTGCTCGACGTTTCCAGGAAGAATCGACGGATCGAAGGAGTACTGGGAGACGTGCTCCAATGCCACCCCCGTCTGCTCGGCAAGAAACGCCCGGCGCGCCGCCGCGGTCTCGAACGTGTAGTCGTTCTCGAGATCACGCGGGATCTTCCCGCGGCTCGTCTGAGGGGTTGTCATTCGCTTCCTCCTGACGCGATCGGCACAGCTACACGTGTTCGCGGCGATCTCCTCGCCGCGAACAGCCTGTAGTCACGCGCTCGGCAGTGCTTCTGCGTCGGCTCCGCCGACGCGCGCGATGCGACAACGTCGATTGGCGCTCTACTTCCCGCCGCTCTTCCCGCCGAGTGATCTGCCGGCGCTGTCCACCACCTTGCGGATGAAGTCGTACTGCGTGTGGACCAGCCGGTCGGCCATCTCCAGGGCGGAGTCAAGGACCTCTTGCCGTTTGGATGGGCCCTCGCCGTCTGCCGGCGATGGCAACGCCTGGTCGACCGTGTCGACGAACTTGTGCATCGCCTCGATCGCCGCACGCTGGCCGGCCTCGACCGACTCGAGCACCTCCTCGGACAGCTTCGTGGTCCTGTCGACCGCGGTTTTGGACCTGCTCGCGGTTGCTGGGCGCCGCGGGGTCGCCTTTGCTTTTGCTGCTTTGCTTCCCTGGGTTTTGGTCGCGGCCATTGCCACTCTCCCTTCAGGAGTTGGGTCCTCGTCGTGGGTCCTCGTCGCTGGGGACCCTACGCCGCGTCACAGCGGCTGACAGGCGCATAAGGCCACACTTCGACTGTGGAGAACCCCGTACTCCTCGAGCGTGACGGGGAGCCGAGCGATGGCTGGCCTACCCGATCACCGGCCAGCGCCGCTGGGCGGCCAGCTCGTCAAGCGTTCGCTGCATGAGCTCGGTGACCGTCTTGTAGACCGCGTCGACGTCCGGCTCCGGGCCGAAGCGCTCGTGCAGGTCGATCGGCTCGAGCACCTGGATCGTGATCTTCGCCGGCAGCGCGATGTGGCCAAAGAAGTCCCCGACGTTGAGGCCCCAGGGGAGCGCCAGCGAGACGGGGAGGACCTTGAGGCGGAACCGGCGGTCGAGCCCCAGCGCCCGGGCCACGCGCTCCCCGCGGGTCAGGAACAGTGCCGTCTCCTGACCCCCGATCGAGACCACTGGGACGATCGGCACGCCCGCGGCCAGGGCCAGCCGCACGAATCCCTCGCGGCCGGCGAACTCGACCCGGTGGCCGTGCCAGGATGGCCGGTGTACCTCCCAGTCGCCTCCCGGATAGATGAGGACGGCAGCTCCGCGGTCCATCGCCGCCTGGGCGTTCTCCCAGCTCGCCTCGATCATCCCGTACCTGCGCAGCAGCGACAGCCACGGCGCCCTCATCACGAGGTGGTGAGCCAGCTGGAAGAAAGGCCGCTCGACCCCAAAGCGCCTGTAGAAGCCGAGCGTGAGCGCGAGCGTGTCCGGGGCGACGTTGCCGCCCGAGTGGTTGCCCACCAACAGGACAGGGCCGCGGGCCGGGATCCGGCCTAGCCCGCGGATGTCCGGACGGAACCACGCGGCGATCAGCGGCCAGGTCAACGGGAGCGAACGGCGGATGTAGTCCGGGTCGCGCTCCCGCAGCGCCGCCGGGACCACCTCGAAGGGCGAGCTCGGTTGCGGGGACACTGAGCCGATCGAGCCGGACCCGGTCACGGCGATATCGGTCGCAGCCGCTGCATTGTTGAGGGTCTATGACCTCGCGCACAGCCGCACATCGGGGCTATGCCGTGGGCCGGGCGCTCGAAATTACTGAAGCGACTGACTAGTCTCGTGGCTTCAATGCCCACGGTGCCCAACTCGATAGAGACGCTCGTCGGTCGGTATGACCCGGCTGTGTTCGACGCGCGGCGACGTCAGACCCGGATCCGGCTCGCCGTGGGTGACGAGGACGCCTGGGATGCCGTGGTGGTGGATGGCGTGGCCACCATCGCAGCACCGGACGCCCGCCCGGACGCCCTGCTCACGGCTGACGCGGGGACGTGGCGCCAGGTCGCCGCGGACCTGCGCAGCGGGATGGCCGCCTACCAGTCGGGGCGTCTTTCGGTGCGCCGCAACCTGCACGTCGGCGTGGGGTTCCTCGCCGCGACGAGCGGGGCAACCGAGCCTGGACGCCTGCGGTTTCGCACTGTCGCCACGTCCGGCGTGCGGCTGTCGATCCTCGAAGCCGGCACGGGGCCGCCAGCCCTGGCCCTGCACGGCCTGGGCGGCACCAAGGGGTCGTTCCTGCCGACGGTGGCGGCGCTGGCTGCTCACTTTCGCGTCATCGCCGTCGACCTCCCCGGGTTCGGCGACTCCGACAAGCCGATCGGCGCCGCCTATGACGCTCGTTTCTTCGCCCGCGCCGCCATCGACCTGCTCGACGCGCTCGCACTGGACCGCGTCCACCTGATCGGCAACAGCCTTGGCGGACGCGTCGCGCTGGAGATCGCCCTTCGTGATCCCGGCCGCGTGGGCCGTCTCGCGCTCCTGGCTCCATCTCTGGCCTGGCGACGCCAGCGGCCCTGGCTGCCTCTGCTCCGCCTTACCCGGCCGGAGCTCGGCCTCGTCCAGCTGGCCCCGCGGCCAGCGGTCGAGGCGATCGTTCATCGCCTGATTCCGGGCGCCGATGAAGGCTGGACTGCCGCCGGCGTCGACGAGTTCCTGCGCGCCTATCTCACACCGGCCGGCCGGGCCGCCTTCTACGCTGCAGCACGCCATATCTATCTCGAGGAGCCTCACGGGGAGCAAGGCTTCTGGCCGCGGTTGCGGACGCTTCAGGCTGATGCGCTGTTCGTCTGGGGGCGCCGCGACCGGCTCGTCCCGATCGCCTTCGCGCGCCACGTCGAGGACGCTCTTCCGCGCGCCCGCCATCTCGAACTCGACTGTGGACACGTGCCGCAGATCGAGCGTCCCAAGCAGACCCACGCTGCGCTCGCCGCGTTTCTGTCCGAGGCTCCCGACCACGTTACCGGGGCGGCAGCTCGCTGAGATCGCTGAGCGTCAGCTCGAGCGCGTTCTGAGCCGGTGCGTCGAGACTAGTGGTTTCCCGCATCGCGTGTACGGCGTTTTGCGCTGGCGGCGAGCGACGCGTAGGGGGAGCATGAGGGCATGGCCGGTCGCGCTGACCTCGATCTGTACAACGTGCTGCTGGGGTTCGCTTGGGCCCGCGAGCGTGGCGAGCTGATCAAGGCGACGATCGACCCCCGGTTCCTCTTGCGCGCTCGGCGCGCGCTGTTCCCGCTTCCGCTCGTGGATCGCCCGAAGGTCGTGGACGCCGACGTCTTCCCGCCGTTCAGGCGACATCCCGTCACAGCGATGCAGGGCCAGCGCGTGGCGCTGATCGCCGGCGGCGGGGCGGGGGCGTGCGTGTCGCTCATCGGCGTGCGGCGGGCGTTCGAGGAGGCGGGCATCGAGCCGGCGCTGATCACGGCCTGCTCGGGAGGAACAATCTGGGGATCCATGTGGGCCGCGGGTATGAGCGCCGAGCAGATGGCCGAGTTCTCGCTTTCGTGGCACCTGGAGGACTACCTCGACATCCAGTGGACAAAGGTGCCTCGCTACGCCGCCGCCGCGTTGAAAGGGTTCACCGGCCTCGCCAAGGGCGAGGCGATCGAACGCACCTTCAACGAGCGCTTCGGATCCCTGAAGGTGGGCGAGCTGGGTGTTCCCATCGCGTCGATCGTCTACGACATGGACCGCGGCGTCGTCGACTACCTCGGCAGCGCTTCCAAGCCGGAGCTGACGATCGGGCGGCTCGTGCGCATCGCGATCGCGCTGCCGCTGTTCATCGAGTCCGTCGAGGTCGACGGGCACCTGTACGTGGACGGCGGGATCATCGAGCTCCTTCCGGCCGAGCCGATCCTGCGCGACGGCGGCTTCGACCACGTCTTCGGCGTGAACTTCATGCTTCCGCCCCAACTCGAGCCGGAGGACATCACCGGCTGGCAGGACACGCGGATGGGCATTCTCAAAGCCAGCCGCCAAGCCGAGCAAGGCGTCCAGCTCGAGTTCGCGCACCGGCTCCGCGCGGCCCTTGGCGACCGTCTGACGATCATCGACGCGGCCGACCACCACCTCCTACGGGGCCCCGTCTTCTACGACATCTTCATCGACCGCAGTCGCTGGCCGGAGCTCATCCGGGAGGGCTACGAACGGGCCACAAGCGCGCTCGATGCCCTCCGTCGGGCTCCACGCGTCGCCGCTTCGACCAAGTCGAGGACGGTCGCGGGCAGCAAGGCACAGAAGACGCGGCCACCTCGCCAGGCCCCGACGTTGCAATGAGCTAGAGACCACGCCGAGATGACCTCCACAACCGCGATCCAGCCCCCCCACGAGGTTGATGGCGAGCAGGCACGGAGGCTCGATGGCTTCGTCGAGCGAGCCCAGGCCGCAGCGCATGCCTTTCGACGGCTCGATCAGGAGGCCGTCGATCGCATCGTGTGGGCGATGGTGGTGGCGGGGCTCGAGAGCGCCGTCGAACTGGCCGAGCTCGCGATGGAGGAGACCGGTTTCGGAGTCTTCGAGGACAAGGTGGTGAAGAACTACATCGCCACCGAGTTCCTCTTCGACTACCTCAAGGACAAGCGCACGGTCGGCGTGATCGAAGAGGATCCGCAGCGGCACATCGAGTATGTGGCCGAGCCGATCGGCGTGGTGCTGGGCCTGCTGCCGATCACCAACCCCACCTCGACGGCGCTGTTCAAGTCGATCGTCGCCGCGAAGACGCGCAACGCGATGATCTTCCGGCCGTCGGCACGAGCGGCGCGCTGCGCGACGCGCGCGGTCGAGATCCTCCAGACCGCGGGCGAAGAGGCGGGGCTGCCGCAGCACGCTCTCCAGGTGATCCCCGACCCGACGCTCGACGTCTCCCAGTATCTCTTCCACCACCCCGGTGTCGACTTCATCTGGACCACCGGCGGGCCGAAGGCGGTCCAGGCCACCAACGAGGCCGGCAAGCCATGCCTGGGCGTCGGCTCCGGGAACGCGCCTGTCTACGTGCACCGGAGCGCCGACCTGCGTATGGCGGTGGTCGACATGCTGATCTCCAAGACCTTCGACGCGTCGGTCATCTGCCCCGCGGAGCAGACGTGCGTAATCGACGACCCGGTCTATGACGAGATGCTCGCCGAGTTCGAGCGCATGGGGGCGCAGGTGCTGAGCGACGGCGAGGTCGCGCTCCTCTGCGAGCACATCGTCGCCGAGGACGGCGCGATCGAGCTGGCAGCGCTCGGGCAGTCGTGTCTGAATCTGAGCGCCATCGCCGGCTTCCACGTGCGTCCCGACGCGAAGGTGCTGCTCGCGCCGCTGCCGTCGGACCTGGATGCTCTGGCCGTCCATCCGCTTCTCCAGGAGAAGCTCATGCCCGTGCTCGGCGTGGTCCGCTCGCCGTCGGTCGAGCACGCGATCGACGCCTGCGTGCTGGTGACCGAGCACGGTGGCCTTGGCCATACCTCCGCGGTCTACGCGCGCGATGAGGAGGTCTCAGGCCGCTTCGCGCTGGCGATCCGGACCGGCCGGATCCTGGTCAACGCCCCGACGGCGGTGGGCGCGCTCGGTGGCATCTACAACGCGATGACCCCGACGTTCTCGCTCGGCTGCGGCACGTGGGGCGGCTCGCACACGACCGAGAACATCAACTACCGCAACCTACTCAACGTGAAGGCCGTCTCGCATCGCCAGGCGCCGCCGCAGTGGTTCAGGGTGCCCTCAGACACCTACTTCAACCCCGGCTCGCTCGAGAGCCTCCGCGAGTTGCGCATCGAGCAGGCGCTCGTCGTCACCGATCCCCGCTGCGAGGCCGTCGGCATGGTGGATGAGGTTCGCCGCTACCTGGGAGGCGCTGCCGTGCACGTGTTCGCCGACGTCGAGCCAGAGCCACCCGAGGCGCAGGTACGCACAGGCGTCGAGGTCTTGAGGCGCGTCAACCCGGACACGATCATCGCGATCGGGGGCGGCTCTGTGATGGACGCCGCGAAGGGCATGCGCCTCTTCTATGAGAGTCCGGAGCTGCTGATGCGCGAGCTCGCGCTGCCGTTCCTGGACGCACGCAAGCGCGTCGCGCGTTACCCCGACGCGGAGCATCGTGTGAAGCTCGTCGCGATCCCGACGACCGCCGGCACCGGATCGGAGGTCTCGCCGGCGGCCGTGATCACGGTGGGCGAGCGCAAGGTGACACTCGTCGACTACTCGCTCGTTCCCGACATCGCGATCGTCGAACCGAACCTGACCGCCTCGATGCCGCCGCAGGTGACCGCCGACAGCGGCGTCGACGCGCTCACCCACGCGCTCGAGGCGGGTGTCTCGATCTTCGCCTCGCCCTACACCGACGCCTTCGCGATGCAGGCGATCAACATGATCCTGCACAACCTCCCGCGCGCCTATGCCGACGGCGGCGACATGGAAGCTCGCACGGCGATGACGAACGCTGCGACGATCGCGGGGCTCGCGTTCTCGAACGCGTTCGTGGGCGTCTGCCATGCGCTGGCCCACGCTGTCGGAGCGCGCTTCGGAGTGGCACACGGCCGTGCGAACGGCATCTTCCTGCCGCACGTCCTGCGCTACAACGCGTCGCTGCCGAGCAAGTTCATGCCGGCGCCGAGCTACACGGCCTACGTCGCGCCCGAGAAGTACGCACAGATCGCCTACGTCTTCGGCCTCTACGGCAAGGGCGAGGAGGAACGGCGCGAGCGGCTCTTCGCGCGCGTGGACGAGTTGCTCGACGCCGTTGAGATCCCGCGCTCGCTCGCCCAGGCCGGCGTGCCGCAAGACGAGTTCGAGGCTGCGCTGCCCGCCCTCGCCCGCGCTGCGTTCATGGACCCGAGCGTGCGCACGAACCCGCGCATACCGATGGTCGCCGAGCTCGTGGACCTGCTGCGCGCGGGGTACGCGGGCAGGCCTGCTTGAGCCGTCAACCCGTGCAGTGGCGTGCCCGCCAACCCCTGGTGCGCCGCCGGCACCGCCGCGCGCCGCACGCACTAGGAACAGGAAGATCGCCAGTCCGCGCGGCGCGCTGCCCGGCGGGTTCGGTTAACTTGACCCACGTGGAGCTCACCGAGAAGCAGTACGAGAAGGAGCTGCTGCGCCTGCAGACCGAGCTGGTCTACATGCAGGAGTGGGTGGTCGCCAGCGGGCAGCGACTGGTGGTGCTGTTCGAGGGGCGCGACACGGCCGGCAAGGACGGGGTCATCAAGCGCATGATCGCCTTCCTGAACCCGCGCACCTGCCGCGTGGTGGCCGTGCCCACGCCCAGCGAGCGCGAGCGCACGCGGTGGTTCTTCCAGCGCTATGTCGCCCATCTTCCCGCCGCCGGGGAAATCGCGCTGTTCGACAGAAGCTGGTACAACCGCGCCGGCGTGGAGCACGTGCTGGGCTTCTGCACCGAGGCCCAGTACGAAGAGTTCCTGCGCTTCTGCCCCTTCTTCGAGCAGGCGCTGCAGAACGACGGCATGATCCTCCTCAAGTACTGGCTGTCCGTCAGCGATGAGGAGCAGGAGCGCCGCTTCAAGCAGCGCCTGTCCGACCCCCGCAAGCGCTGGAAGCTCAGCCCCGCCGATCTCCAGGCCCGCGCCCGCTGGGTGGACTACGCCGAGGCCAAGGACCGGATGCTCGCCTACACCGACACCGAGGCCAGCCCCTGGTACGTGGTGGAGGCCGACAACAAGCGCGCCGCCCGCCTGAACCTCATCAGCCACCTGCTCTCCATGGTCCCCTACGAGCATCTCGACAGGGTCAAGCCGCTGAAGCTGCCCCCGCGCCAGCTACGCAGCTACCTGCGGCCTCCCAAGCGGACCGAGCGCCTGGTCCCGGCGCGCTACCTCATGCGCTCCAGCTGAGCGCGCTCAGCCCGGCCGCGAGCCCTCCACGCGCCGCTTCAGCTCCCCGGGGCGCCCGTTGACGAAGATCGCGCGCGTCGCCGCCTCCACGGGACCGCGAATCAGCATCCCCAGCATCCGCCCCGGATCCGCGTCCAGGCTGAAGGTCGCACGCGTGCGTCCGGCGCCGAGATCCTCAAGCTCCCAGGCGCCCTGCACCGACTTCATGTCGCCCTGCTCCTGCGTCCAGGAGAGGCGCGTCGGTCCGTCATAGCTGAAGCGCACGCGCGCCTTCACGCGCTTGACCTTGATGTCGCTCTCCGTCTCCACCACCGTCGCGCGGCCCTCCCCGTCGTGCTCCAGCGCGCTCATGGCGTCCAGGCCGCCCTGCCACTCAGGCGCCGTGAGCACGTCCTCCACCACCGCCCACACCTCATCCAGGGGCGCATCGATCTCATCGCTGGCGCTTCCGCCAAGGTTTCCCATCACGATCCTCCTTTGCCGTCGTCCCGGCCACTTTCTCCGGTAGGTGAGGACCGTAGCGCGCCGCGCCCGTCGTGTCGCCTCGCGGACGATTCACTGATAGCGTCGCCCGCGATGGGTGCTGCCAACCTGTACGAGACGCCCGGCGGCGAGTTCGCTGTGGGGCATATCAAAGGGATGTGGCGCGATCTGGGGCGGGCGGCCGGGACGCGCACGGTCGGTGTCCGCCGCATCGAGGTCGCGGCCGGGTGCTTCTCCACGCCCGCGCATGAGCACGGCGCCGAGGAGGAGATCTTCTTCGTGCTCGGCGGGGACGGACTGCTGTGGCAGAAGGGCCAGACGTTCGCGGTCGCTGCGGGCGACTGCATCGTGCACCGCCCCAAACGCGGCGCGCACACGCTGCGCGCGGGCGACGGCGGCCTCGACGCGCTCGTCTTCGGGCAGCGGAGCGACCCGACGCTGACGGCCCTCCCCCGCGCCGGTGTCGCCTGGTCGTTTCCGCGCTGGTTCGAGCTGGGCGCGGGCGATCCGCCGTTCGCGCGCGAGGCCGCCGCGGGGCCTCCCGAGTGCCCGCCCCCGGAGGCGGAGCGTCCGGCCAACTTGATCGCCCTCGACGACGTGCCCGCGAGGCTCGAGGGGCGCATGCGTCCGGCCGCGCGCGTCGCGGGCGCGGTGGCCACGGGCCTCAACCACGTGACGCTCGCCTCCGGCGGAACGGGTGCGCCGGCGCACTGCCACTCCGTAGAGGAGGAGCTGTTCGTGGTGCTGGACGGGGGCGGGGTGCTCGAGCTGTGGGGGCGCGGAGGCGACGCTCCCGAGGAGCAGCAGCTCCGTCGCGGCGACGTGATCGCGCGTCCGGCCGGGACCGGTGTGGCGCACGCTCTGCGTGGGGGCGCCGAGGGACTCACCTACCTCGCCTACGGCACCCGCGAGCCGAGCGACATGTGCTTCTACCCCGAGTCCGGACGGGTGTCGCTGCGCGGCCTCGGCATCGCGCTGCGCTCGCCTGAGATCGAACACCTGCCCGGGCCCGGGCCCGGGCCCTGACTTGGCGTCGCGGCTCCCCGCCCCGGAGCGCTGAGCAGCGGATGGCCGCGACCGAGCTGCCGACGCTGTACGTGATCCGCGGCTCCCACGCCTGCCGGACGGGGATGCTGATGCTCGAACACAAGGGCATCGCCTACCGGCGCGTCGATCTGCGCACGGGCACGCATCCCATCAGCTTGCGCCTGCGGGGATTCGCCGGCAACCGGGTCCCGATCCGTGAGGTTGACGGCGGCACGCATGGCACGCTTGCGATGCTGGACCGTGGCGGAACGGTGCCGGCGCTCCGCTTCGCCGGGGAGCGCATCCGGACCAACCGCGAGATCGCCCGCTTCCTCGATCGCGCGCAGCCCGAGCCGCCGCTGCTGCCAGCCGATCCAGGGCGCCGAGCTGCCGTCGAGGAGGCCGAGCGATGGGGCGATGAGGCTCTTCAGATGCTCGCGCGGCGCGTGGCGCTCGCCACCTCGGCGCACGGCCTGGATGCGCTGCACGATCGCGCCAACGACGGCAGGCTCGGCCCGCTGCTCGCCCCGAGCGAGCACGAGCGAGCTCTCGCCTCGCGCGCGTCCGCGTTCGTGTTTCGGGCCAACCGGGGCAACGAGGCGCAGCTGCTGGGCATGCTGCCGGCCGCGTTCGACAGGATCGAGGCGTGGATCGAGGCCGGTGTGCTGGGCGGCGAGGCCCTCAACGCCGCCGACTTCATGATCGCGCCCAGCCTGGCGCTGCTCGCCTACCGCCCCGACCTGCGCCCGCAGATCGCCGCGCGGGCGTGCGGTGCGCTGCTCGACCGCGTGCTGCCGGAGACGTAGGGCGCTTCGGCCTACCCCCGCGGCTGGACTGAGCGGGCGCGAGACTGCTCGCGCGCGGGCATGGCGGCGAGCAGCGCCGCGCCCAGCGCGGCGGCGGCGGCCAGGAAGAACACCGCCGGGTAGCCGGCCAGCGATGCCGTGACTCCCGCCAGCGGACCGCCGAGGCCGACGCCGATGTCGAAGAATGCGGTGAACGCGCCGAGCGCCGAGCCGCGGCGGTCCTCGCCCACGCGGCCGACCACCATCAGCGCGAGCGAGGGGAACAGCATCGAGAAGCCGATGCCCACCACCAGTGCGCCGGCAAGCGCCACGGGCAGCGACATGGCCAGCGCGATGATGCTCAGGCCGAGCGCCTCGAGCAGCCCGGCGGCGGTCGCCGTGCGCCGCGCGCCGGCGCGGTCGGGCACCCGGCTGAGGACCAGCCGGCTGGCGAACACGGCGAGCGCGAACACGGTGAATACGGTGGCGCCGCCCCCGATCCCCCGCGCGCGCAGGTGCAGGATCACGAAGCCGGCGAGCGCGGCGTAGCCGATGTTGGCCAGCGCCAGCGCCGCGCCGGGGCGCCGCGCCGAGCGCGGGAACAGCGCCAGCGGTCCGGGGTGGGCCGCCACGGCGGGGCGCGCGGGCTCCGGCAGGCGCATGGCGATCGCTGCGCCCGCCAGCGGCAGCGCGGCGGTGAGCGCCCACACGGCGTCGTAGCCGACGTTGGCGCGCAGCAGCTCGCCGGCGACCGGCCCCAGCGAGAGCCCGCCCCAGACCGCCAGGCCGAACAGGCCGAGCGCGAGACCGCGGCGGTCAGCGGGGGCGAGATCGACCGCCCAGGTCGCACCGGCGGTGTAGACGGCACCCTCGCCGGCGCCGACCACCAGCCTCGCGGCGATCAGCGACGCGACGCCGCTGGAGAGCAGGTAGAGCACGCCTCCGAGCGTCATCGCCAGCGCCCCCGCGACGAGCACGATGCGCCGCCCGCGCCGGTCGGCCTGGCGTCCGGCGATCGGCCGGCAGACCACGGCGGTGAGCGCGAAGATCCCCACCACGATCCCCACCGCGAGGTCGCTGGCGTGCAGCGGGCCGCGGACGTAGGCTGGCAGAACGGGCAGCGCCGCGCCGATCGCCAGGAACGCCAGCAGCGAGGCCAGGAACACGCCCGCCGAGGCGGCGATCCCGGGGTGCCGTGCCGCGAGCGCGTCCCGGGAGCTGCGCCGCTGCGCGGCGAGCGTGGGGGGAGGGGCGCTCACCGAGCGCCTACAGCGGCGCTTTGCGCTTCGACCACTCCGCCTTGTGGACGCGCTTGGCCGCCTGGTAGTCGAGCAGCGCCTGCGGAGAGTCCACGTCGCCGAGCGTGGGATGCGGCGGCACGAGATCGGCGGCCGCGCCCACGCCGTAGCGCTTGGCGAGCACGGCGCCGAGCGACTTGATCTTCATCTCGCCGAAGCCGGGGAGCGCGGCCAGGTTGGCGCGCAGCGTGCGCGCGTCCGGCGCGTCGCACCAGACGCGCGAGGCGTCGCCGCTGTATTCGTCGCGCACGTGCACGGCCAGCTCGTGCACGCGTTGGGCCATCGAGCCGGGGAAGCGATGGATCGCCGGCTTGGCGCGGAACACGGGTTCCAGATCGGCGGAGGCCAGCGTCGCGGCATCGAGCGAGCCGAGGCGCTCGCGCACGGCCAGCGGCCCGGAGAACGCCTTCTGCACGCTGACCTGTTGATCCAAGACGAACCCGACGAGCAGCGCCATCGGATCGGTGGCGATCAGCTCGTTGGCCTCGTCGGAGTCGGTGAAGTAGAGGCGGTCAGGCACGCCTGAATCGTAGCCGCGCCTCCTTCAGCCGGAGTGCGCCACGCAAGACGCGGCCGCCACGTAGAGCACCGCCTGCACGCGCGCCACTGCGCCGACGGCCTCATCCGGGGGCAGCAGCTCGGGGTGGTGCAGCGGGCGCGGCTCGAAGCCCTCCGCCCCGTGCAGGCCCACGAACGCCATCGCCAGCGGCGCCACCGCGCCGAAGAAGGCGAAGTCGTCGGAGCCGCACGAGCGCCACTCCCGGGCGGGGGCCAGGCCGGCGCCTGCCAGCAGCTTGCGCGCGGCCGTGACGATGGCGGGATCGTTCTCCAGCGCCGGCTCGCCGGCCACCAGCTCGATGCTCGCGCGGCAGTCGTGGGCCGCGGCCACCCCCGCCACGACCTGTTCGACCAGGCTGCGCAGCGCCGAGCGGTCCTGTGGCCGGTGGCAGCGCAGCCCGACCCGCGCCCGCGCCCGCTCCGGGATCACGTTCTCGGCGCTGCCCCCTTCGAGCTGCCCGACGGTGAGCACGGCCGGGTGCAGCGGGTCGATCCTCCTGCCCACCTGGGCGTGCAGCGCGAGAACGATCTCGGCGAGCGCCAGGATGGGGTCGCGCCCGTGATGCGGATAGGCGCTGTGGGAGGACTCGCCCTCGACGGTGACGGTGACGGAGTCATAGGACGCGTTGACCACGCCAGGGTCAAGAGCCACCGTCCCCCACGGCAGCTCCGGATGCACGTGCGCGGCCACCACGGCGGCCGGAGCGAGGCTCGCCAGCTCGCCGCGGGCGAGCTCCTCGGCACCCGAGGGGTATGCCTCCTCGCTGGGCTGGAAGATCGCCAGCAGGGGAGCAGGGAGCGGCTGCTCGAGCCCGTGCGCCGCGCGCGCCAGCGCGAGGAGGCCCGCCATGTGCACGTCGTGCCCGCAGGCATGCATGGTGGCGCCACCCGCGCTGAAGGGAGAGCCGGTGCGCTCGCGCACGGGCAGTCCGTCCAGCTCCGCGCGCACGGCCACCGGCGCCGCGCCGCTCCCCGTCGCGCCCGCTCCCTTGCCCGCGCCGACGACGGCGGCCCGCCCTGTCCCGGCGACGGTGACGCACTCCACCGGGAGCTCTGAGGCGATCGTCTGCGCGGTCTGCTCCTCCGCGTGCGCCAGCTCGGGGTGGGCGTGCAGGCGCCGGCGCAGCGCCACGGCTCGCGGCAGCTCGCGCTCGATGCCTTCGAGCAGTGCGTTGAGCAGCTCCTCAGTAGATCGCGGCATAGCGCCGGCAGGTCTCCTGGAGCTCCGCTCCGTCCGCCGCCAGCACCTCGGCGCGCTTGACGCTCAGGTAGGCGTCGTAGAGCAGCGGGCTCATCCACGCGCGCGCGGTGTCGTCCTCGGCGAGCGCCCGCAGCGACTCCGCGAGCGACGCCGGCAGGGCACCGACCCCGTAGCGCTTCGCCTCGGCGGCGTCGAGCTGGGCGGGGTCGCTTTCGAGGATGGGCGGCGCGGGCAGCTGCTCGCGCACGCCGGCGAGGCCCGCGCGCAGGATGGCGCCGAGCGCGAGGTACGGATTCGCGGTGGCGTCCGCGCCGCGGTACTCGAGGCGCAGCTGGCGTTCGGGCTCGCCGCCGCCGAGCGCGACCAGCGGCGGGATGCGCAGCAGCGCTTCGCGGTTGCGCTGCGCCAGGCACAGGGCGCCCGCGCCCCAGCGGTGTGGCTGAAGGCGCGCGGCGGACACGGGGCTGGGCGCGCTGAGCGCGCTCAGGGCTCGCGCGTGGCGGAGGATCCCGGCGGCGAAGCGCGCGCCCAGCTCGCTCAGGCAGGCGGGGCGCGCGGCGTCGTAGAGCAGCGACCGCCCGCCGCCGTCGAGCAGGCTCAGGTGGATGTGCACGCCGTTGCCGGCCTCGGCGGGGTCGAGCAGGGGGGTGAAGCTCGCGCGCGTGCCCAGGCGTCGGGCGAGCTCGCGGACCACCTCGCGGAAGATCACGCTGCGGTCCGCGCCGGCCAGGCCCTCGGCGGCGGCCACCGGGATCTCGAACTGGTGTGCTGCGTACTCCGGCAGGAAGCGCTCGGGCTCCACGCCTGCCTGCACCAGCGCGTTCATCACGCGGGTGGCGAACGGCTCGCCGCGCCGCTGCGCCTCGAGTGAGAAGGGCAGTGCCGGAGGCGACCGATCGAAGATCGGCCAGCCCAGCAGCTGGAACTCGTGCTCGAAGCTCGCCATCACGCGCGCGCCGAGCTGCTCCCGGACCTCCTCCAGCGCATCACGCAGGAAGCTTCGCGGGCAGCACTCCCAGGGGCTGCCGTCGGTGTGGACGATGTCGCACAGCACGAAGTCCAGCGCGCTCTCCTCGGCCCGATCGCCCTCGACGCGCACGCGTGTGGCGGGGTCCGGCAGCAGGCGCAGGTCGCCGGTGGAGCCAAACGGGTTCGGCTCGGCCACGGGTCCGAGCGGCGTGAGGGAGTGGTTGGCCGGCACCCAGCCGACCCCCTGCTGGAGGTGCGCGTCGAGCTCGGAGGAGAACAGCGAGCGGCCGCGCACGATCGCGCCGAGGTCGCAGCAGACGAGCGCGACGAGCTCGCCCGGGCTCACGCGACCGTCCCCGGCGCGACGGTCCCGTTGTCCCACACGCGCTGCTCCAATCCGAGCGCACCGGCGCCGGCGCGCACCGCTGCCGCGTCATCCGTGAAGGCGATCACGAGCATGCCCCCGGCGGGCATGTCTCGTCGTTGCAGCGCCGCGGCGAGGCGCTCCTGCGGCTGCATGTGCACGCCCCCGTTGCCGAGCGCGGGATAGGTGTCGGCAACCCCGTAGAGGCTCCCGCGCGGGCCGCGCACGCGGCCGACCACGCAGGCGAAGTGCCCGACGTGCCAATCGGGCGGCGGGCCCGTCTGCTCGCCCTCGAACAGGTAGTCCAACAGCTGGTTGACGCTGGCGCGCGAACCCCACAGGTGGTGGGTGGCGAGGTTCGCCACCAGCGTCACCGGCCGTGAGAGCCCAGCCGCCAGGTCGAACAGCCCGCCGAGCGTCTCCGCGGTCCACGGCCCGGCGCAGGGGATCGCGGCGAGCGCTCCGCCGGAGAGCGACTCCACCGCTTCAAGGACACCCGCGGCGGTCGTGCCGGACACGTTCCCGTCATCGATCGAGGGGATCGAGAGCCGGTAGTCGCGCCGGCCGGTTTCGCCGTGTGGGAGGGTGCCGGCCTCGCGCATGGAGGACACGACGCTGCCAGCGGCCAGCGCCACCGCATCCTGGTCCAGCGGCTCACCTGCGCGCTGCTCGATGCCGGCGGCGCGCAGCGCGAGCGCCCCGCAGAAGGCGCCGCACAGGTCATCGCGCTGGGGCAGCTCGCGGGCGTGGATCTCCAGCAGCCGGCGGGCGCCCGGCAGGAGGTTCATGTCCAGCGCTGCTGGCCTCGCCATCGCTTCAATATACGGGCGGGGCGGCTCTAGCTCGGCTCGGGCTCGAGCGCCAGGCGTGCGGCCTCATCGCCGCCGAGGAACGGGGCGAGCGCGTAGGCTTGCCTGCGACGCCGATGCGTGTTCCCGACCGGAAGGACGCGATGCCATGAGCTGGGACTTCTCCACCGACCCCGACTACCAGGAGCAGCTCGACTGGATGGCCGAGCTCGTCCGCCGCGAGATCTGGCCGCTGGAGGCGATCTGGCACGACCTGGGGCTCGACGGACTCACCGCGGCCATCGCGCCGCTGCAGGAGCAGGTCAAGGCGCGCGGCCTGTGGGCCGCCCACCTGCCGCCCGAGCTGGGCGGGCAGGGAATGGGCCAGGTCCGCCTGGGGCTGATGCACGAGATCCTCGGCACCTCGCCGATCGCGCCGCTGGCCTTCGGCAACGCCGCTCCCGACTCGGGCAACTCGGAGATCCTCGCCATGGCGGGCACTGCCGAGCAGAAGGACCGCTGGCTGCACCCGCTGCTCGCTGGCGACCTGCGCAGCGCGTTCAGCATGACCGAGCCGCATACCCCCGGCTCGGACCCCACGCAGCTGCAGACCCGCGCGGTGCGCGACGGCGAGGACTGGGTGATCGACGGGAACAAGTGGTTCTCCTCCAACGGCTCCATCGCCGACTTCCTGATCGTCATGGCCGTCACCAGCCCCGACGCGCGCCCCTTCCAGCGTGCGTCCATGTTCATCGTCCCCGTGGACACGCCCGGCGTGGAGATCCTCCGCGACGTCCCCACCATGGAGCACCCGTGGGAGCAGTTCGGCGGCTACGGCGGGCACTCGGAAATCACCTACAACAGCGTCCGCGTCCCCGCCGAGGCCCTGCTCGGCGGGGAGGGCGAGGGCTTCGTGCTGGCCCAGCAGCGCCTGGGCCCCGGGCGCATCCACCACTGCATGCGCTGGCTGGGAGTGGCGCGGCGGGCGTTCGACATGATGTGCGAGCGCGCCACCTACCGCCAGGCGCACGGCTCGGTGCTGGCACAGAAGCAGACCGTCCAGAACTGGATCGCCGACAGCGCCGCCGAGATGCAGGCGGCACGCCTGATGACCCTCCACGCTGCCTGGGTGATGGACACCGAGGGCCACCGCGCCGCCCGCACGGACGTGGCGCTGATCAAGTTCTACGGCGCCAAGGTGCTGCACGACGTCGTGGACCGGGCGCTGCAGGTGCACGGCTCGCTCGGCTACTCCACCGACCTGCCGCTGGAGCAGATGTATCGCTTCGCGCGCGCCGCGCGCATCTACGACGGCCCCGACGAGGTCCACCGCCAGACCGTCGCGCGGCACATCCTGGCCGGCTATCAGCCGCCCGCGGATGATCTCCCGAGCGAACACCTGCCCACGCGCCGCGAGCAGGCACGCGAGCGCTTCGCGCATCTCCTGGAGGCGGTCACCGCCAACGACTAGCGCCGCGCTCTAGGCTGAGGCGATGGCGGCCGATGCCAAGCTGCGCGGCGCGTTCGATCCCACCGCGTTCCAGAGCTTCCGCTTCCTCTCCAGGGAGCTGGACGCGCGCGGAGGAGTCACGCTCCGCTACGCCCTCGACGGGGAGCTGACGTTCGTGGAGGAGCTCCAGCTGCCGATCGAGGGCGAGCTGGGCAAAGCCGACCGCGAGCGCGTCGACGGCCTGCTCTCGCTGCTGCACTGGGTTGCCGGCGTCAGCTACTTCAAGGTGGCCGCCCCCCTGGAGGTGATCTGCGAGGACGCTGCTCCGACGCCCGCCGTGGCGGCCCTGCTCGAGGCCCTCTACTCCGAGGGGCTGGGCGAGTTCGCATACACCAACGCGCTGCCCGAGCTGCCGCGTCCGAGCTTCCCCGCCGGGCCGCGGAGCGGCGCACGCGCCGACGCCATCGGACCCGAGGAGCCCACACGCGTGCTCGTCCCGGTGGGCGGCGGCAAGGATTCGGCTGTGGCGCTCGAGATCGTCCGCCGCTCCGGCCGCGAGCTGGCGCTGTTCTCCGTCGGCAACGCCCCGCCGATCGCGCGCACCGTCGCCGTCGCCGGGCTTCCCCACCTGATCGCCCAGCGCCGCCTAGACCCCGGCCTGCCCGCGCTGAACCGGGCGGGGGCGCTCAACGGCCACGTGCCCGTCACCGCCATCGTCTCGTGCGTGGCCCTGCTCACCGCCGCGCTGAACGGCTTCGACTCCGTGGCCATGGCCAACGAGCGATCCGCCTCCAGCGGCAACCTCGCCTGGGACGGCATCGAGGTCAACCACCAGTTCAGCAAGGGGCTGCGCGCCGAGCGGCTGCTGAGCGCGGCCGTCGCCGAGCTCGGAGCGGGCGTACGGGTGTTCTCGATCCTGCGTCCCGCATCCGAGCTTGCCATCGCGCGCGCGTTCGCGCGCATGCAGACCTACCACCCGGCGTTCACCAGCTGCAACGCCATCTTCCGGATCGACCCCGCGCTGCGTGCCGCCTCGTGGTGCTGCGACTGCCCCAAGTGCCGGTTCGTGTTCCTCGCGCTGGCGCCCTTCAGCTCGCCGGAGCACCTGCGCGAGGTCTTCGGCGCGGATCTGCTGGACGACGAGCGCCAGTTTCCCGGCTTCGCGCTGTTGAGCGCCACCGGCGGCCACAAGCCGTTCGAGTGCGTGGGCGAGGAGCAGGAGAGCCTCGCCGCGATGCGGCTGCTCGCCGCGGACCCGCGCTGGAGCGCCCAGCGCGTGGTGCGCAGGCTCACAGCCGAGGTGCTCCCGCAACACCCATCCGCCACGGGCGATCCCCAGGAGGTGCTCGCGCTCAGCGACGAGCACCACGTGCCCGCGGCCCTGATGCCGGACGTCCGTGCGATTCTCGGAGCTTGACGGCGCGCGGATCGGCGTGTGGGGCGCCGGACGAGAGATCCGCTCCTTCGCCGATCAGCTGGCTCGCCGCCTGCCCTCCGCCCGCATCCTCGCGGCGGCCTTCGACACCCTTCCCGACGCCGACGTTCGCGCCATCCTGAGGGCGCCCCAGGCGCGCGTGGTGAGCGCGTCCGACGCGCTCACCACGCTGTCGGACTGCGAGGTCGTGGTGCGCTCCCCCGGAGTCTCCGCGCACCGGCCGGAGCTGGTGGCATTGCGCGGCGCGGGCGTGACCGTCACCACTGCCACCGCGCTGTGGCTGGCCGAGCGCGAGGGCAGGGGCGTGATCGGCGTGACCGGCACCAAGGGCAAGAGCACCACCGCCGCGCTCGCCTTCCACCTCGCGCGCGCCGCCGGGCGCAGCGTGCGCCTGGCCGGCAACATCGGCGCTCCGGCGCTCGACCTGCTCGACGCCGAGCCGCTGGAGCTGGTCGTCCTGGAGCTCTCCAGCTACCAGATCGCAGATCTTCAAGCCGGTCCCGAGGTGGCGCTGATCACCAACCTGTTCCGCGAGCACGCCGACTGGCACGGCTCCGAGGAGGCCTACCGCGCGGACAAGCTGCGGCTGCTCGAGCTGCCGGGCGTGCGCGTCGCCGTGCTCAACGCCCGCGACCAGCGGCTTGCCGAGCTGCGTCCCCGTGTGGAGGTTCGCCGCTACGGCCTGCGCGACGGCTGGGACGCCGGCCCGCAGGGGATCGCCCTCGACGGCCAGCTCGCGCTCGCGCGCGCCGAGCTGGCGCTCCCCGGCGAGCACAACGCGCTGAACCTGTGCGGGGCGCTCACCGCCCTGCAGGCCCTCGGCGTCGCCCCGCCGCCGCTGTCCGCCGTGCTCAGCGACTTCCAGCAGCTGCCGCACCGGCTGCAGACGGTGCTCGAGCGAGACGGGGTGATCTGGGTGGACGACTCCATCTCCACCACGCCCGAGTCCACCGTGGCCGCGCTCGCCAGCTTCCCCGACCGCGAGATCGTCCTCATCGGCGGCGGCCAGGACCGGGGCCAGGACCACGCGGAGCTGGGACGCGCGATCGCCGCGGCCGATGTGGTCGCGATCGGCGTGCCCTCCACCGGCGCGCGCCTGATCGCCGCCGCGCACCGGGCCGGCGTGGCGCCCGCGCGCGCCGTCGAGGCGGCCGACCTTCGCGCCGCCGTCGCGCTCGCGCGGACGCTGGCGGGGCCCGGCGCCGTGGTCCTGCTCTCGCCCGCCGCTCCCAGCTATGACAACTACCGCAACTTCCAGGAGCGGGGAGAGCGCTTCCGCGAGCTAGCGTTCGCCCGAGCCGCGCCGCCACAGCACGACGTACCAGATGGCTACGAGGATCAGCACGCCCAGAGGCAGCACGAGCGTGAGGATCGAGCCGGTGAGGAAGCCTGAGGCAATCGGAACGAGGTCTGGCATGAGCCCTCCTAGTGCTCGCTCGCCAGTCGCGGGGACCGGGTGGACCCGGGCTCCGTCGGGATCAGCCAGCGGTGGACGTAGACGAAGATGACGATTACGAATGTGATCGAGCCGGGGACCCACATGATCCCTGCGGCCAGCTGCTGATCGGCGATCGCGGATATGCCGCCCGGCCGACTGGCCTGGCTGGCGTAGAAGCCATACAGCGGATGCGGCGCCAGCGCCAGCACCACCGCTAGCACCCAGCTGACGATCATCGCGCCCACCACATACAGGACCCGCTGCGGGGCGGGCAGGCGCACGCGCAGCGGCGGGGAGGGGATCACCTGCTTCCAGAACATCACTGCCGTCCCGAAGAACAGCGTGTGCTCCAGGGCGTGCAGGGCGCTGGAGCGCAGCGTGGCGTCGAACAGCGCCGGCAGGTGCCAACCGAGCAGCACCACGGAGAACGCCACGAAGCTCGCTCCCGGGCTGCCCAGGAAGCGGGCAGCCGCGCGCAGCGGCGCGGCGCGCCGCCCGTGGCTGAGCCCACGGGCCAGCCACCTGCGGGCGTCCAGCGGCAGGCAGCGCCACAGCCGGATCCAGGGGCGCGCGAACACGATCAGCGGCGCGGCCACCACCAGCAGCAGCACGTGCTGGACCATGTGCGCCCAGAACAGCTGCTCGCTCAGCAGATCCAGCGGCGAGCTGAGGGCAAGCACGAGCACGAGCAGGGCGGCGTAGAAGCAGGCGCTGCGCCCGTGCTGCGCCGTGCGCTTGCGCTCCGGCGTGAACGTGCGGCGGGCCCCGAGCCAGTAGAGCACGGCCAGGCCTGCAACCAGCACCAGCGGCGGGTTCAATGACCAGTCCCCAAGGCCCGGCGTCGCCGCCGCCGTGGCGAGCACTACAGGAGGTACAGCGTCACGTACATCACCATGCCGATGCCGCCGAGGAAGCCCCAATAGAAGACCGCGGCGTCCAGTCCCGGGGCGATCAGCTTGTCCGGGTCCTCGATGTCGCCCTCGCCGGTGGCGGGCACGCTGCGGGCGCGCAGCTCGGTTGCGAGCTGGGTCTCCAGCCAGTACATCGTGGCGAGTATCGCGATCAGGTAGAACGCGGTCCAGGCGCAGAACACGCTGGCGAAGGCGCCGTCGGTCGGTCCGAAGTGCTGGCTGGTGTACTCGACGCACTGCAGCGCGACCGCCACCAGCCCGAGCGCCACGCCGCCGATCGCGGGCCCCACCCAGCCGCGTGAGCCGCGCTTCATCTGCCGCCCGGCCACGACCGTCGCCAGCACGCTGAGCGCCACGCACGCGATGAACGCTGCGCCCAGTCCCTGGTCGGGTTTGATGTGCGCGGGGCGCCACATGTGGTCCTGGTTGAGCGAGCGCAGGTAGAAGTAGGCGAACAGGAAGGCCAGGAAGAAGAACGTCGTCGCTCCGGCCAGCAGCCGCGAGGCCACCGACAGCGCGCGCGCGCCGACGTCCGGCGGCTCGGGTGGGATCTCCGCACCCGCCGCCGCCGGCGGGATCATCAGGCCTTGCGGCAACTCTTCGCTCGGAGCGGCCACGCTCAGGCCCCCGCCGCCGCCGGCTGCCCGCCGCCCACGGCCAGCGGCGTGCCGTAGTCGTAGGGGTCGGAGTCGAAGACCGGGATCTGCTCGAAGTTGTTGACCGGCACCGGCGTGGGCACCTGCCACTCCAGCGACTT
>DAINPC010000010.1:0-21455 GCA_036743695.1 Solirubrobacteraceae bacterium
GGATCGACGGCATGCTCACGCGCACGGTCGCCGACACCGCCGCGATCCTCGACGTCCTCGCCGGCTACGAGCTCGGCGACGCGACCTGGGCGCCCGACCCGCCCGAGCCCTTCGCGCGGAGCGCCGCCGGAGACCCGGGCAGGCTGCGGATCGCGGCCACCACGCTGCCGCCCATCCCCGACACGGCGGTCGATCCGATGTGCGCGCGGGCCGTGCAGGACGCTGCCGAGCTGCTGCGATCGCTCGGGCACGAGGTCGAGGAGGTCGACCCGCCGTGGCAGGCCGACGGGCTGCAGCAGCTGTTCGGGGCCGTCTTCTCCAACCACATCGCGCTGTCGATCGCCTACTCCGGCATGGTCGCCGGACGCACCCCGACCGCCGATGACATGGAGCCGATGAGCTGGGCGATCTTCTCGATGATCGAGAAGCTGAACGCCGTCCAGGGCATGGGCGCGGCCGTGCAGCTGCAGGCCTTCGCCCGCCGCCTGATCACCTTCCTGGCGCCGTATGACGCGCTGCTGACGCCCGCGCTGGCCGAGCGCCCGCTGCCGCTCGGCACGCTGGACACCTCCGCGCCGGAACCGATGTCCACCTTCACCCGCTCGGGCCTGTTCACGCCGTTCACGCCCGTGGTCAACGCCACCGGCCAGCCCGGCATCTCGGTGCCGCTGTTCGAGGGCGAGGACGGGCTGCCGCTGGGCGTGCAGCTGATCGGGCGCCCGGCCGGCGAGGGCCAGCTGCTGGCGCTCGCCGCCCAGCTGGAAGCGGCGCGACCGTGGGCCGAGCGCCGGCCGACCGTCGCACAGGCCGTGGCCGAGTAGCGCGGGGCGGCCAGGAAGCTCGAGCGGCCCTCAGCGGGTGCCCAGCACGGCGGCCATCCGCTGCGGCCCGACCCCCAGCGCTTCCGCGTCGGCCGCTCCCCGCGCGGAGGTGCTCGCCACCTCCATCAGCTCCGCCTCATCCCACGTGGCGAACGCGCTCGGGCCGACCGCCCGCTCCAGCAGCCGCAGCCCGCGCGAGACGATCGGCGTGGGGACGTGCAGGAGCGCGCGCCTGCGGCCCAGCGAGCGCAGCACCGTGCGCACGATCTCGTTGTGGCTGATCGTCTCCGGGCCCGCCAGCTCGTGGCGCACGTGGGGCCGGGAGGAGTCCGCGCGCAGGCTGGCCAGGACGCAGTCGGCCACGTCCTCCGCCCAGATCGGCTGGAAGACGGCGCGACCGCGCCCCGCGACGGGCATCACCGGCAGCAGCGCCAGACGCTCGAGCAGCGTCAGCCACTGGTCGCCCGGCGCGTAGATGATCGAGGGCGCGAACACCACAGAGCTCAGGTCCGCCTCGCGCACGGCCTGCTCCGCCAGCGCCTTGGCGCGCAGGCAGCGCGTGCGGTGGTGCGGCGAGGCGCCGAGCGCGGAGAAGAACACGAAGCGCTCCACGCCCTGGCGCTCCGCCGCCTCGACCATCCGCCAGGTGGCGATGCCGTTCAGCTCCTCGATCGAGCCGTGCGGCTGGTCGCGGATCGAGGCGGCCAGGTGGACCACCGTCTGCACGCCGCGCAGGGCGTTGCGGAAGGAGGGCGGGTCCGTCAGGTCGCCGAGGGCGATCTGCACGCGTACGCGCTCGGGCCCCAGGCGCCGCGGGTCGCGCACCAGGCAGCGGACCTGGGTCCGTTCGGCGAGCAGCCGGCGCAGCAGCGTGGAGCCCACCAGGCCGGTCGCGCCCGTAAGCAGGAGCATGCTTCGTACAATATGCGTCTGCCGCTGCGAGACCCCGCAAATCGACCCAAAGAAAGAAGCGAATGGCCTACGTGATCGCCGAGCCGTGCATTGGCACCAAGGACAACTCCTGTGTCGAGGTGTGCCCCGTGGACTGCATCCACCCGACGCCCGACGAGCCCGGATACGACGCGGCCGAGATGCTCTACATCGACCCCGAGGAGTGCATCGACTGCGACGCCTGCGTCGAGGCGTGCCCGGTGGACGCGTGCTTCGCCGAGGACCAGCTCCCGGAGGAGTGGGGCAAGTACACGCAGCTCAACGCCGACTACTTCGCCAACATCAAGTAGGGCCAGCCGCGCCCTACAGCCCCGCGGGCTCCTGGAAGCCGCCGTATCCGGGGTGCAGCACGTCGAAGATGGGCACGTCCGCGATCGCCTCGCCGAGCAGCGCCCGCAGCTCGCCCGAGTCGAAGCCGTGTGACCTGGGCGCCAGCGGATTGACGGTCAGCGCGAGCAGCTCGATCGGGCGCAGGACCTGCATGCCGATGCCCTGACGCCCGTACCACTCGACGCCCCGCTCGGCCAGGAACACGCGCGTGGCGTCGGCCACCACCACAGTCAGCTCGCGGCCGCGGCGGCGCGCGCCGCTCGCCAGCTCGCGCAGGAAGCGGTCGGGCAGCGCCCCCGTGACGATCAGCCGCCGCGCGTCGGGATGCTCGTCCAGCAGCCGAGCGATCTCGTGGCCCTCGCTGGAGAGGACGAAGCCGGGCGGGAGCACGACCGCCGCGAGCGCCTCGTCGACAACGATGCCAGCGGTCGAGCCGTCGCCGTCGGCCAGCACTCGAATCCGGCGCCCGTCCTCGGGCGCCCCATCGAAAATCGGCAAGCGCACCAGCTCGACCGCGTCGTAGGTGCGCGCGACCACCTCGGCGATGTCCTCGCTGAGGACCGCTCCCGTGGACATCACCAGGCCGTCCGCCACGTCCGGAGAGGATGCCGCGCGCCGGTCGATCGCGCCGTCGATCAGCACCTGCTCGGCGCCGTGGGCGAGCATCGCGTCGCTGACCGCGCGCACCTGCGCAGCCGCGCTCGGACCGGCCACCTCGATCGCGCCGGCGCCGCGCAGGCGGGCGATCAGCACACGGCCGAGGGGGGTGCGCACGTCGGTCTCCTCCAGCAGCTCGTGGGGGATGCCGCTGGCGCTCAGCAGCCCGTCGGTGGTCGCCACCAGGCTTCCCGCGGCCAGCAGCACGCGAGGCTTCTCGATGCGGGAGTCGATCACGTCGCGCTCCTCGCCGTCGCGCCCGACCGACGTCACTCCCACGCGCCTGCCCGCCCCCTTCAGCTCCCGCAGCAGCGCCGCCAGAGCCACGGTCTTGCCGGTGTTCTTGGCGAGCCCGACCAGCGCCAAGCGCCGGGCCGAGGCGGTCAGATCGCTCAGCACCGGCGCTCTCAGCCGGCCGCGGAGACCCGCGCTGCCAGCTCGCGCACGATGAACGTGGCCAGGTGCTGCGGTTCTGTGCCTTTGGAGAAGCCCGCGTCGTAGCCCAGCTCCTTGGCCAGCTCGTTGGAGACGCGCGGCCCTCCGCACGCGAGGATCATGTCCCCGCGACGGCCCTCCGCCTCGACCATCTCCACCAGCTCGGTCAGGTTGTGCACGTGCAGGTTCTGCTGGGTGACCGTCTGTGAGACCAGGATCGCGTCAGCGCCGACCTCGATCGCCTTGGCCAGCAGCACGCTGTTGGGCACCTGGCTGCCGAGGTTGTAGGTCTCGAAGGAGTGGTAGCCCTCCAGGCCGTGGTGGCCGTGGTAGCCCTTGAGGTTGAGCATCGCGTCGATGCCCACGCTGTGCGTGTCCGAGCCCGTGCTCGCGCCGACCACCACCACCTTGCGCCCCAGGCGCTCCTCGGCGAAGCGCTCGACCTCATCCTCGCTCATGTACTCGATGTCGAAGCCCTCGCCCTGCAGCGCCGCGAAATCGACGCTCTGAACGCAGCGCCCGTACATCACGAAGTAGGTGTAGCCCTCGGTCAGCGGCTCGTAGTGGACGACCTCCGGCTCCTGGAAGCCCATCTTGCCCGCCAGCTCCAGCGCCGCCCTGCGCGCGGCCAGCGAGTGGGGGACGGGCAGCGTGAAGCTCATCTGCACGAGCCCGTCGCCCAGGTGGTCGGCATACGGCTTGACGGCCGCCAGATCCACCTCCCTAGGCATAGCTGGCCTCGCGCATCAGCCCGACCACCGGGTTGAAGTAGCCCTGCTCCGTGCTCACGATCCCCTCGATCCCGCGGCCCTCGTCGATCTTGCGGCTGACATCGCCGAAAGTGGCGTCGTCGATCGCCTGGAACAGCCCCGACTCGGCGATCCGCTCCAGCAGCTCCCGGGCGCCCGCCAGCACCTGCTGCGCTCGCGTCTGGATGATCCCGCCGCGCTTGAACTCGATCTCCTCGCCCAAATCGCGCGCCGCGTTGAACACGTAATCCACGCTCTGCAGCCCCAGCACGCGGTCGTGGACGTGGGGGGTGAAGATCCCCTCGGTGGGCACGCCGATCGTCTGGATGCCCTGGCCGGTGGCGATCGTGACCAGGTTGAACAGCGTGTCCGCGGCGTGGGTGCGGAACAGGTTGCCGTTCATGTGCCTGGTCGGCGGCATGTACTTCACGGGGCAGTCCGGGAACAGCTCGCGGGTGAGCTGCGCCTGCGCCCACTCGTAGAGCAGCCCGTTGGTGACCGGCACGTCGATCTCGAACGCGTCGCCCAGCCCGATCTGGGCGTCGGGCACGCCCGAGTCCAGCGCGAGCTGATGGTTGATGAACTGCGAGGCGGTCACTGACGGGGCGGCCTCGATCGCATCTGCCGTGCGCAGATAGTTGTCCTCGCCCGTGTTGATCACCACGCCGAAGTGGCCGTTGATCATGCGCGAGATCCGCTGGTCGATCAGCCCCCGCACAATGTTGATGTCGCGGTAGAGGATCCCGTAGAGGGCGTCGTTGACCATGTTGTCGAAGCCCTCCCACGCACCCATGGCGGCGATCTCGGACATGCACAGGCCCGAGCAGAAGCTCGACAGCCGCACGTAGCGCCCGTGCTGCTCGGACCACTCGTCCATCGCCTCGCGCATGATGCGGAAGTTCGCCTGCGTGGCGAACGTGCCGCCGTAGCCCTCCGTGGTCGGGCCGTAGGGGACGTAGTCGAGCAGGCTCTGCGCGGTCGAGCGGATGACCGCCACGATGTCCCCGCCCGCCTGCGCCACCGCCCGGGCGTGCACCACGTCCTCATACACGTCTCCCGTCGCCGTCAGCACGTAGCGCCGCGGGGTGGGGGCGTCTCCGAGACGCTCGCGCATCGCCCGGCGCTCGTCAAAGCGCTGGGCGATCTCGCGCAGCCGCGCGGCGCACTCCTCGGTGACGCGCTCGCGCACCGCCGCCTCCTCGCCCTGCTCCAGCGCCAGGAGGTCGAGCTCCCCGGCGCTCACCGCCTCGGCGATCTGCTGGGGCGAGCGGCCGGTCTGGATCATGGCGTTGCCCAGCCAGTGGGCGATGCCGCGACCGAGGCCGCCACGGTCGTGGACGTGCTCGACGAGCACGTTCGGCAGCGGCACCTCCAGCGCGTCCGCGCCGTCCACCCCGAGCAGGCGCGTGACGCTGCGCTCGACCGACACGGTCGTGCGCCCCGCGATCCGCTCGCCGACCTGATCGGCGATCTGCCTCCCCGCCTGCCGGCAGGCGGCCACCACCCCCGGGTCGAGATCCAGCTTGGAGCTCATGAGGAGCTCCGCGGCTGGCCCCTGCCGATGCGAGGACAGCTGGCGCTCACTGCAGATCCCTGACGATCGGGAACGGGATGACCTCCCGCAGCGTGTCGCGTTCGGTCAGGATCATCACCAGGCGGTCCACCCCCATCCCGCCGCCCGCCGTGGGCGAGTAGCCGTACTCGATCGCGCGCGCGTATTCCTCGTCGTTGGGGTGGGGCACGTCCTCGTCGTCGATCAGGCGCCGCTTGCGCTGGTCCACGAACCGCTGCCACTGGTCGACCGGATCGTTCAGCTCGGTGTCGCCGCTGACCAGCTCGATCCCGCCGATGACCGCGTCGAAGTGCTCGCCGAGCTCGGGATGCACGGCGTGGCGCTTGGTGATCGGGAACGGCTCCAGCGGGAAGTCGAACACGTGCGTGGGCTGGTTGATGTGGGGCTCGATCAGCTTGGAGTAGATGTCCGCCACCAGCTCGGCCCAGGTGGCGGCCGGGTCGAGCGGCTCGTCGAGAACCGCCGCCAGCTGCGCGCGCTCCGCCCCCATGAAGTCCACGCCGGTCTTCTCCAGGATGATCTCGCGCATCGTGATCCGCTTCCACGGCCTGGCCAGGTCGATCTCTTCGCCGTTGCGCTTGATCGCCGTGCGCCCCAGCGCCTTCTGGGCGACGTCGCGGAACATCTCTTCGGTGGCCGTGGCCACGTCGTTGTAGTCGGCGTAGGCCATCATGAACTCGATGATCGTGAACTCGGGGCTGTGCTTGTGGGAGATGCCCTCGTTGCGGAACACCTTGCCCATGTCATAGACGTTCTCCAGCCCTCCCACGATGCAGCGGTTGAGGAACAGCTCGACGGAGATGCGCAGGTACAGGTCGCGGTTGAGCGCGTTGTGATGGGTGGTGAACGGCCGCGAGCCGGCGCCGCCGGCCAGCGACTGCAGGGCCGGCGTTTCCACTTCCACGAAGTTGCGCTCGTTGAGCCATTCGCGGATCGCCGCCACGATCCGCGCGCGCGTGACGAACAGCTCGCGCGTCTCCTCGTTGGCGATCAGGTCGAGCTCGCGGTAGCGGTAGCGGGTGCCCGTGTCGCCCAGTCCGTGGTGCTTGTCCGGGGGCGGGCGCAGCGTCTTGGTGAGCAGCGTGCACTCCAGCACCGCCAGCGCGAGCTGCCCGCGCTGGGTCACGTACACGCAGCCCAGGATCCCCACGATGTCTCCGATATCGAGGCTGAGAATGCGGTCGTAGGTCTCCTGCCCGAGCGCATCCACCCGCACGACCGCCTGGATCGAGCCCGACAGGTCGCGCACATCCAGAAACGCCGTCTTACCGTGCCCGCGCCGGGAGATCAGCCGTCCGGCGATCTGATATCGCAGCTCGGTGTGTTCCCCGGCCTCCAGCGTCGAGGCGTCGTGAGCCTCCAGGACGTCCGCGATCCGCGTCCGATCGGGCATGCTGACGGGCGGATAGGGGTCGATGCCCTCGGCCCGCAGCCGCTCCATCTTCGCGCGGCGTTCGTCGAATTCGACCGCCTCCTCGCCAACGGCCGCCTCATCCGGCGCTGGCGGCGGGCGGTCGTCCTGCTCCTCCTGCTGCTGATCCTGAACGGGCATATCGAAGACGATCCTCTCAGCTGAGACGCGCTTGTCAAGCGCTCGGTGGTCGGGCCGGGCGGCACGCGAGCGCCCGCGCACAGCCGTGCGGCCCGCTGCTCAGAAAGGGCATGTCGCTGTTCGAGACGGCCTGGGAGTCAGGCCATCGGCAGCGACATGCCCGCGGGTTTCCGGCTCTCGCCCGATTGATGAGAGCCCGCCCGCCCGGCGCCCACCTCGACCAGCGGGAGGATGACCGGCGCGGGCGGGGCCATCGCGATCAGTCCGCGCGCGACGTGGCGGATCGCCTGCGAGGCCGGGTCGTCCGGATCCTCGATCACGAGCGGCAGGCCGCTGTCGGCCTGCTCTCGCAGAGGCATCGTCAGCGGCACCCTGCCGAGCAGCGGCACGTCGAGCTCCTCGGCCAGTTCGCTGCCGCCGCCCTCGCCGAAGATCGTGAAGCGCTCGCCCGCAGGGGTGGTGAAGCTGGACATGTTCTCGATCACCCCGCCGATCTCCAGATCGACCTTGTGCGCCATGTGCGCCGAGCGTCGCGCGACCTTCTGGGCGGTCTGCTGCGGCGTGGTCACGATCAGGAACTTGGCCTGGGGAAGCAGCTGGGCGAGGGTCATGGAGACGTCGCCCGTGCCCGGGGGGAGATCCACGAGCAGGTAGTCCAGGGCGCCCCACTCCACGTCCTGGAGGAACTGCGTGAGCGCCTTGTGCAGCATCGGACCGCGCCAGACCACCGCCGCGTCCTCCTCGACGAAGAAGCCGATCGACATGACCTTCACGCCATGGGACTCCAGCGGCACGATCTTGCGCGCCGCCGAGACCGGTGGCCGGGTGGCCCCCAGCCCGAACATGCGGGGGATCGAGTAGCCCCACACGTCCGCATCGAGGACCCCCACGCGCCTGCCTTCCGCTGTCAGAGCAGCGGCGAGGTTGGCCGTCAGCGTGGACTTGCCCACGCCGCCCTTGCCCGAGCCGATGCAGATCACGTTGGAGACCTGTGCCAGCGCCCCCGCGGGCAGGCTGGCGCGCCCGAGCTTCTGCTGCAGCGCGGACTTCTGGGTGTCGCTGAGCACGTCGAAGTAGACGTTGACGTGGGTGACGCCCTCCAGCGCGGCCACCGCCTCGGCGACCGCCGTCTGGAAATGGCCCTTGATCGGGCAGCCGGGCGTGGTCAGCGAGACGGTCACGTCGATCACGCCGTTGGGGCTGATCTCGATCGAGCGCACCATGTCGAGCTCGACGATCGAGCGGTGCAGCTCCGGGTCGATCACGACCTCCAGCGCCTTCAGGATCTCGTCTCTGTGGGTCACACGGCCCATTGTGGCAAACCTGGGCGAGTAGCCCTGCCAGGCCCGGTCAACCGCCACGCCCGGTCAACCGCCACGCCCGTTAAAAAGACCCGCGGGCGGTGGGGGCCGCCCGCGGGTCGGGGGAGGAGAGGGTGCTACTACTGCCGGCGGGATATGAGGCCGGCAGACTTTCCCGCCGCGGCCTCTCCAGCCGGGCGGGGGAAGGGGGTGGGTCTAGACCAGGCTGAGGATGCGCTCCTGGACCTTGCTGGCCAGCTCGGTGCCGTTCTTGGCGATCGCTTCGCGGCGGTCGTCGAGGTGGCTGACCCTGGTCTCGATCACGCTGCGACGCTGACGCAGTTCGCGCTCGAGGCGCACGCGGGCTTTGCGGACCTCGCGCTCCAAGCGGTTGCGGGCGGTGGCGCCGCGGCGCTCGAACCTGCGCAGCTGGGCCTGTGCCCTGGAGCTGGAGGAGTAGTTGGAGATCGTGTCGCCGACCGTCGAGACCATGCGGTCACGGGCGAGCAGGGCGGCACCGACCTGAATCAGCACCGCGCGCTCGGCGTAGTCGCCGAACGCCGGCGTGGACTGGGTCGCGGCAGCTGCGTTCGGGCGGCTGGTCGTGGAGGCTTTGGCCGCTGCGGGCCTGCGCGCGGCTTTCGCTCGGGCTTTTCTCGCTTTGGGGGCGGTTGCGTTGGCGGTGGCGGTGGGCATCTGAAGTGGACTCCTTCTGTATTCCTCGCCGGCTGCGAGGGACGGGTGTGTGCTTGCTCTGCTTGGTCCGACGCCGTTCTCGGCGATACGAACACCTGTTTGTAACCCGCCAGTGGAAGATCGTTACAGCTAGATCCTATCACGGTGTGAAATCCCTGTAACCAGGGGTCCTGCGCCTGGTGAGCTTGTAACAGGAGGAACATGCGTTCGGCCAGCAACGCGGGGGTCCTGCGCCGGGTCAGCTTGTAACAGGAGGAACATGCGTTCGCCCCGTCTCGCCGTCCGAGCCGGCGCCGCCCGGCCGCGTGCGGGCGATCCACTGCAACGGCTGCTCGAGCTCCTCGGGGCTGGGCAGCGCCTCCGGTCCGCTCCAGGCGCGCGCCAGCGCCGCGGGGCCGCCGTCGTCCACGACCGCATCGCAGAAGCGGCGTCCCATCTCGTACTGGCGCATCTTCAGCTCCAGGCCGAGCAGGCGCTCGAGCACCCGCCAGGGAAGGCCCCGCTGCCCTCGCCGGCGGCTCATGGCGGCGCGCAGGCGCGGCAGCGAGGGGAGCATGTCCGCGCCCACGACGTCCATCGTGTGCTCCGCATGGCCCTCGATGAGAGACATCGCCGCCTGCATGCGCTCGACCAGCTGCCAGCGGTCCTCCCCGAGCGTCAGGCGCAGCAGCTGTCCGCCGCGGGCGCGCTCGACCATCTCGCGCAGCTCGCCGATCGCGGGCATCTTCGGCAGCCGTCCAGCCAGCGACGGCTTGCCCGCCACCGTCACCTGGAGGCCGTCGATCAGCTCTTTGAGCATGCCGCCCAGGTAGTCGCGCAGCCACGGCGCACCCGAGAACTGGACCGCGTGGGTGATCTCGTGGATCGTCACCCACAGCACCAGCTCGTCGCGATCGACGCCCAGGCTGCCCGCCGCCTGGGCGAGGTTGGGCGCGAGCAGCAACAGCCGCGGCGCGACCGAGGCGTCGAGCAGCGCAAGGTCGTACTGCCCGAGCACGCGCTGGGAGAGCATCCCGGTCAGCGCGCCGACCTGGGCTCCCAGCAGCAGCCCGGAGGCCGACCGCATCCCTCCCGCCAGCAGGCCCTTCTCCTCACCCATCCGCGCCGTCAGCGGCGCCAGCAGCGGCCGCATGGTCCTGAGGTTGGCGGCGATCCAGGAGGAGCGATCGACGACCTCCAGCGGCGGCAGCTCGGCGGGGAGCCCCAGGCCGCTGTAGGCGCTCACGCGTCCGGCGAAATCATGCGCGAGCGGCTCGATGCTCGCCGCGCGGATGCCCCCGAACGGCGGCGAGCCGGCGATCAGCTCTCCGATCCGCTGGGCTGTGCCCCAATCGACGACGTCCACTCCAAGAGCGTAGCCCGGGAGGATCGAGATCCCGCCCGCCCCCTCGCCCGCCCCCGCGTATCCTTGGGTTGTGAGCAGCTCCAAGATCGCGTCCGCGCCGCCGCAAGGCCCGCCGCGCGAGGAGCACGCCGGGAGCTTCCTCAAACGGGCGGAGGTCCGCGACGTGCTCGCCTGGATGCGCCTGCTGATCGATCCCGCGGACGCGGCCGCGGTCGTCCGCGCGCTGGCCAGGCCCCCGATCGAGCTGCGCCAGGTGGACCTGGCCCGCGTCATCCAGGTCGCACGGCGGCGCAAGCTCGACCTGGTGCTCGGCCTCACCGCCGCCACCGAGTCCCCCCAGGTCCCGCCCGAGGCGCGCGAACGCATCCAGCGCTTCGTCGAGCTGCATCGCAGCGCCGCCGCCGAATTGGACACGGTCGGACCGGATCTGTTCCTGGGACGCCTGATCGACCGCCTGGGTATGCGCGGGCGCCCGTTGCTCGCTCCCGAGGACGCGGCCGAGCAGCGCGTCAGCCTGGAGCGCCTGCGCGCGCTGGCCGTGGAGTTCGTGCGCTGCAACCCGCAGGCGAGCACGCGCGACCTCGCGCGCCACCTGGCCACGGTCGTCCCCGAGACCCACGCCGAGGGGCGCTTGGCCCAAGCGCAGGAGGAGCCCGCGGCGAGTCGTCTGCAGACCACGCTGAGGCTGCTGCGCGAGGAGGTGCTCGGCAGCGTCGCGCGCATCGGCGGGCGCCTGGGCGAGCTGAGGCTGGACACCGAGCTGGACATCTCCCACGGCGTGGTCCGCTACCTGGAGCTGCTCAAGCTCTCAGCGCTGCTGCAGCGTCCGGACGGGCAGAGCCTCGCGGACGCGCTGTCTGACATCAACACCCGCCTGCTCGCCGCCACCACGCCGCTGCAGCGCGAGGTCTTCCAGACCTCCACGCTCGATGAGACGCTGCTGGACGCCGACGGCGACGACCGCTCGCGCGCTCAGGCGCTCCTCCCCCGCGAGGAGCACTCGCTCGGGCCGTTCCTGCCGCGCAAGGGCGTCGGCCTGGCGCTGTCCGCCTCGGACATCCAGACCTACCGCAGCTGCCCGCTGCGCTACAAGTTCGCGCGCGTCCTGCGGATCCCCACCGAGCAGACCGTTCACCAGCGCTTCGGCATCGTCGTCCACCAGGTGCTGGAGCGCTACCACTCGGAGGGCGGCGGCTCGCTCGCGCAGATGATCGAGCTGCTCGACGCCGTGTGGCGCCGCAGCGCGCTCGGCGAAAGCGAGTCCGAGCGCGAGCTGATGGACAAGGCGCGGGCGGCGCTCACGCGCTATCACGCGCGCCTCGGCGACCAGGACAGCGAGCCCGTGTGGTTCGAGCGCGCCTTTGCCTTCCGGCTGGGACCCCACCACCTGCGCGGACGCGTCGATCGCGTCGATCGCCTCGCTCCGGGGTCCGACGCGGAGTACGAGCTGATCGACTACAAGACCTCCCGCCCCAAGACCGCCGAGCAGCTGGCCGACGACGTCCAGCTCTCGCTCTACGCGCTGGCCGCCCGCGAGGCCTGGCAGCTGCAGTCCTCGCGCCAGGCCTACTACTACGTACTCGACGATCTGAAGGTCCCCGTGCCCCGCAGCGAGCGCGACGCGGAAGCTGTGACCGAGGTCGTGGCGGAGGTCGGCGAGGGCATCCTCGCCCAGCAGTTCGAGCCGACCCCATCGCGCGCGGCCTGCTCGATCTGCGACTACCGCATCGTCTGCCCCGCCGCCGAGGGCTAGCGCCGGCCCCTTCCCGCGGCGCGGCGGGACCCGCCGGGGGCGGGGCGCCGCGTGCCCGCCCTACTTCCCCTCGGCCCCGCGCTGGCGCAGGAAGCGCTGGAATTCGCGGGCCAGGAGCTCGCCCGAGGGGACGTCCTCGGGCGAGCTCTGCCCCTCGCTGTCCGCGGCCTGCTCCAGGCGTTCGACGAACGCCTGGATGTCGGGGTCGCTCTGGACGGCCACGCCGACCTGCCGTTCGTAGTCCGCGGCCGCCGATTCGAGCTCGGAGACGTCCACCGACACGCCGATCAGGACTTCAACCTTGCGCAGCAGCGCCAGCGCTGCCTTCGGGTTGGCCGCCGCGGCCACATAGTGCGGAACCGCCGCCCACAGGCTGGCCGACGGGATCCCCGCGTCCGCGCAGGCGGTGTGCAGCACGCCCACGATCCCGGTCGGGCCCTCATAAGCCGATGGCTGGAGGCCGAGCCGCTCCAGCATCCCCACGTCGGAGGCGTGGCCGCTCATGGCGACCGGGCGCGTGTGGGGCACGTCCCCGAGCAGCGCCCCAAGGGAGACGACCACCTGCACTCCCAGCGCCTCGGCGAGGTCGATGATGTGCGCGCTGAACGCCCGCCAGCGCATCGAGGGCTCCACCCCCTGGACGAGCACCAGATCGCGCGGCGCCCGCGGCGCGCTCGCTTCGAAGATCTCGACCGTCGGCCAGGAGATCTCACGCCTGCCGTTCTCCCCGACGCGAATGCTCGGACGGTTGGCCTGGAAGTCGTAGAACTCCTCCGAGTCGATCCGCGCGAAGCGGCGCGCGCTCAGGGAGGAGGCCAGGAAGGAGACGGCGCTGGAGGCGGCGTCGCCCGCGTCGTTCCAGCCCTGGAATGCGCACACCAAGGCCGGGGCCCTGAGGCCATCAGGACGGCGATCCCAGATGAGGGGCTGCATCCGAACCACCGTACATCATGCGCCGATGGCGTCAGGCACGCATTCCGCGCCCGAGGAGCACCAGACGGTCGCCACCCTGCGCGTCGACGAGGCCGTGGACGGGCTGTTCGCATGCACGCGCAAGGAGCGCCAGATATCCCGCGCGGGCACCGCGTATCTGACGGTCGAGCTGCGCGACAGCACCGGAACGATCCTCGCGCGCGCCTTCCGCGACGCGGACGTGCTGGCCGGGCGCTTCGAGCGCGGAGACCTGGTGCGCGTGCGCGGACGCGTGGCACGCTTCCGCGAGGAGCTCCAGATCGAGCTGCGCTCAATCGTCCGAGCGGAGGAGGCGGAGGCAGACCCCACGCAGTTCCTGCCTACCGCCTACCGGGACCTGGACGAGCTGGAAGGCTTCCTCGAGCACCTCGCGCGCGAGGTGTATGACCCGGCGCTGAAGGGACTGCTCGGGGCGCTGCTCGGCGACGCTTCCCTGCGCGCCCAGATCCGCCTGGCGCCGTGCTCGCCGCCGATCCCGAGATCGAGCGCGCGCCCGTCCGGCGGGGGCCGCTCGCCGTCGGCCCACCACGCCTATCTCGGCGGCCTGCTGGAGCACACGGTCGCGGTGAGCACCATGGCGCTCGAGCTCTGCATCCTGCATCCGCGCCTGGACCGCGACCTGCTCCTGAGCGCGGCGATCGTCCACGACCTGGGCAAGACCCGCGAGTTCACATACGGTGCCGAGATCGAGCGCAGCCCCGAGGGCAGGCTGCTCGGCCACGTGGAGCTGGGCCTGCGCCTGATCGCCGCCCATGCCCCCGCCGCCCTGGAGGGCGAGCGCCGTCTCGCGCTGGAGCACTGCGTGATCGTGCATCACGGCCCCGACGCCGCCTCGGGGCAGCGCTTTGCCTCGCCCGAGGCCCTGGCGCTGTATCGGTTGAACGCGCTGGACGCCCAGGTGAAGGGCGCGCTGGAGCATGGCGTGCCCGGATTCGGCCCCTGAGGGGGCTCACGAGGTCCTGTCAAGACGCGTCGCCACGATGCCGATACAGACTGGAGATGGTCGAGACCTCCGCGCCAACCGTTCGATCCGACACGCCCGCAGCCACTCGGGAGCGCGCCGACGAGCGCAGGCAGAGCCCCAGGCAGCCGGGCGAGGGCCACGGCGGGCTGTACCAGCCGAGGAGCTCTGGGCGCTCGATGCGGATGATCGGCGAAGTGGTCGTGGACCTCGGCTTCGCCGAGCGCGAGGTCGTCGAGGAGGCCGTGGACGCCGCCCGCGCCCAGGGCCGGCCCACGGGCCTGGTGCTGGTCGAGCGGGGAGTCCTGCGCCACGATCAGCTCGCCCGCGTGGTGGCCGAGCGCTTCGGCCTGGACTTCGTGGACCTCGCCGTCTACGACCTGGACATGGGCGCGACCAGCCTCATCAGCGCGGAGACCGCCAAGCGCTACCAGGCGCTGCCCGTCGGCTTCACCGACGACGGCGCGCTGCTGCTGGCGATGGCGAACCCGACCAACGTCCTGACGATCGACGACATCGGCATGATGACCGGCCGTCGGATCAGGCCCGCGGCGGCGTCGGTCGAGGACCTGAACCTGCTGCTGACGCGGCTGGTCCGGATGGACGAGTCGATCGAGGACATCGTCGAGGAGGAGGAGGATCCGAACGCCGAGCGCGACCTGCTGCTCGACGACACCGACGACGGCGCGCCGATCATCAAGCTGGTCCATTCGATCGTTGCGCAGGCGGTGCAGCAGGGCGCCTCCGACATCCACGTGAACCCCGAGGAGGGCGACACACACGTGATGTTCCGCGTGGACGGCGTGCTCACGCCGGCTGCCACGGTCAAGCGCAAGATGGCCTCGGCGGTCGTCTCGCGCATCAAGATCATGGCCGAGCTGGACATCTCAGAGAAGCGCGTGCCGCAGGACGGGCGCTTCGCGCTGACGGTGGACGGGCGCCGCGTGGACATCCGCGTCGTGACGCTGCCGCTGGTCTACGGCGAGGCCGTGGTCATGCGCATCCTGGACAAGGGCGTGGTGGTCGAGGACCTCGAGTCGCTGGGCATGCAGGCCGACGAGCAGCAGCGCTTCACCCGCGCCATCCACCGGCCCAACGGCGCCGTGCTGGTGACGGGCCCGACGGGCTCGGGCAAGTCCACCACGCTGTACACGGCGCTGAACGAGCTCAACGACGGCGAACGCAGCATCCTCACGATCGAGGACCCCGTCGAGCAGCGGATCGCGGGCATCAAGCAGATGCAGATCGCCCCCAAGGCCGGCGTCACCTTCGACGTCGGGCTGCGCTCGATGCTGCGCGCGGACCCCGACGTGATCATGGTCGGAGAGATCCGCGACCGCCAGACCGCCCACATCGCGGTCGAGGCGGCGCTGACCGGACACCTGGTGCTCTCCACGCTGCACACCCGCGACGCTCCGAGCGCGCTGGGACGCCTGATCGACATGGGCATCGAGCCGTTCCTGGTGTCCTCCGCCGTTGACTGCATCGTCGCGCAGCGGCTCGTGCGGATGCTCTGCCAGCACTGCAAGCGGCCGCAGAGCGTGCCCGAGTCGGTGCTCGCCGAACACGGGCTGGCGGGCGTGGAGCCCTACGAGCCGGTCGGCTGCTCGCGCTGCTCGGGCTCGGGCTATCGCGGCCGCGTGGGCCTGTATGAGGTGATGGGCGTGAGCGAGCCGATCCGCGCCCTGATACTCGAGCGCGCGTCAATCGACGAGATGGTTGCCGTGGCCGAGAAGGAAGGCATGCGCCGGCTGCGCGACGACGGCCTGCAGAAGGTCCGCGACGGCCTCACCTCGATCGCAGAGGTCGAGCGCATGACCAGCAGCATGGTGTAGCCCTACTTGCTCGTGCGTCACCTGCCGGCCTTCTTGCCGCCGGCCTGTTTGTGGCCCTTCTTCTTGCTGGACTTCTTCTTGTGGGTCTTGATCAGGGGCCTCGGGTCAAGGCGCGTGCTGCCCGAGTGGGCGTCCGGCGGGCAGCCACTGGGACGCCCGAGGTCGATCGGTCCGGCGATCGCCTGCGTGATCACGCCTTTTTCGAGGTAGGCGTAGGTGACGGTCAGCAGCGTGTCGACGCGGGGCTCGACGCACAGCTTGCTCCCGATCGCGAACTGGCCGGTGATCGTCTCGTAGCCGGCCTTGGCCGACCCGACGCAGTTGAGCGCATATCCGGGGACGTCTCCCGAGCAGGAGAACGTGTCCTTGAGCGGGTTCGGCGGCGTCGCGAGGTCTGTCACGAGCGGCGGGCTCTGGACCCCGGTCAGCGGGACCTGTGCCTGGAGCTGGTAGCCGGTGATCGGTCCGTTGCAGTAGAAGGCGTACCTGACCTGCTGTTCTTCGCTGCCCTCTTCCGGCGATCCGGCGGACAGGCTGCCGAGGCAGTTGTAGTTGTTCGGGTTGGCTTCTTCGGCGTGGCTCAAAGCCGGCGTCGCGAGCAGCAGGGCGAAGCAGCCCACCATCGCGGTGAGCCACAGCGTGGCCTTACGGTGGGCGATTTGAGATGCGTGCAACGGGAGTCTCCGTTCGTGTTGTTGATGGGTCTTCCTCAGCGCAGGAGCTTTTCGAGGCTCTGCCTGGGTGAAGTCGGGTCGAAGGCGGTCGTGGTCTTGGCGCCGGCGCGCGCGAAGGGCGAGAGCAGCACCACGCCCGATGGGGGCTGGTAGGTGAGCGTCGCGCTCGAGGCGTTCGCGGGCAGCCCTGCCTGCGAGGCGATCGCGACGGTCGCGAAGGTGACCACGACGAGGCCGCGTTCGCGGTAGGTCGGGGTCGTTGTGATCGTCGCCAGCGTGGCCTTCAGGAATTCATCGGCGGCGGTGAGCTGCCCCGCGATGCCGGGCGCGCAGGCCGCGCCGGCGGCGCCTTCGGGGCAGGGCGGCTGGACGATCGAGTGCAGCAGCGGCGGCGCGGCGCCCGCGGCGGGGGGCTCGGCCAGCGCCGCGTCGCTCGCGAAGGCGCTCGCGCTGAGAGCCGACCAAGTGCTCAGCAGCGTGCCCGCGGGGAGCAGCTGCCCGGTGATGTAGGGGGTGGCGGTCGGCTGGGCGACGGCTTCGGCGAAGGTGCCGCCGGCGAGCTCGATCAGCCACACGCTCGTGATCGCCGGGAGCTTTGACCTGCGGGTGGGCCCTGATTTGGTGGGCGTCGAGGGTCCTTCTTCGGAGGAGGCCGGCGTCGTGGCGCTCGGGCTCGCGGCTGTTGTCGTGGCCGCGGCGGTGAATGTGCTCGCCGGAGCCGCTTGCGGCGTCGGGAGCGGGGTGACCGCGGGTGGCTGCACCGGTGTGGTGCTCGCCGGCGAGCTCGCCGTCAGCGCACGGCTCGCCAGCGAGGCGATCAGCTGCGGCATGCGCTGCGCGAGGCCGGCGGCGCCGCCCGCGTAGGAGGCGTCCGGAGCGGGACCGATCGCCGCGCCCACGGCCACGCCGAGGCCGAGCATGACCGTCGCCAGCACGGCGCTCGCGCGTGCCGAGGGCAGGCGCAGCGGCCGCTGCGGCGGCGAGGAGCTGCTCTCGGAGGTCTCGGTGTCGGGTGTCGTCGGCATTTGCGCTGGTGCGTGTTCGGAGGAGGCAGGCGCGGGTAGATTCCGCATAAACTATCCTATTCGGATCGAATCCATCGACATTATGATAAGTTCGGGGCTCGATGTTGTCAAACAACCCGCAAACGCACCAGAAAGGGAGTTCCAGTAAATGACTCGCATCCGCCGTCTCTCCGTCGCCCTCGCGGTGGCTGGCGTACTTGGGGTCGCGGCGCCTGCGGCCGCCACCGCACTGACCACGGTCACGATCAGCGGAGCCACCGCGTCCTATCCGCTCGTGCAGCTGCTGGCCCAGAAGTATGTGAAGACGCACCCCCACAAGGTCAGGTTCAAGATCACCCAGGGCGGGGCGCAGATCGGCATCAACAACGTGGCATCGGGCGCATCCACGATCGGCGACGTGTCACGCGACCCGGTCGAAAGCGACCCGAAGGGCCTCGTCTTCTACCCGATCGCCAAGTACGCGATCTGCGTGATCACCAACAAGGCGAACCCGCTCGCCAACCTCACCCAGGCGCAGGTGATATCGATCTTCACCGGCAAGACGCGCGCGTGGAGCGGCGTCGCGGGAGCGACCGCCAGCGGCACGATCGACCTGATCAGCCGCACCTCGGTGGCCGGCGTGCTCACCAGCTTCCAGACGCTGCTGCTGGAAAACAAGAAGGTCTCGAGCATCGCGGCCGAAGAGCCCTCCGAGGGCCTGCTCCGCCAGCAGGTCGAAAACGACCCCAACTCGATCGGGTTCGCGTCCAACTACCAGTCGGACAAAGGCGGCGTGAACCCCGTCGGCGTGAACGGCATCGGCTGCAACAAGGCCAATGCGGTCTCAGGGCAGTACGCCGGGGTGGCACGCTTCTACGAGGTGACCAAAGGCAAGGCGACCGGTGCGGCCTCAGCCTTCATCGGCTGGATCGGGAGATCAGCCGCGGCCCGCAAGATCATCAACACCCAGTGGATCTCGATCAGCTGAGCGACGGGTGCTGAGCCGCCTGCGCAACCCATGGCCCGACCACCGCGCCGAGCGTACGCTCGGCGCGGTGTCGTTGCTGCTCGGCGTACTGGTGGTCGCGATGCTGGTGTTCGTCGGCGTCCACGCGTGGCCGACCTTCCAGCACAACGGCCTCAGCTGGCTCGGGCCGAAGGGCAACCTGGAAACCCAGATCGCCAACATGCAGGCGACGGGGCAGCGCCCGCCCGCCTCGGCCTATCGCTTGGGCGCCTGGCCGTTCGTCTACGGCACGCTGCTGAGCACGGCGGTGGCCGTCGCGCTCGGGCTCGGGGTCGCCGTGCTGTCTTCGATCTTCATCGTCGAGCTCGCCCCGTCGCGGCTGCGGCGGGTCGCGATCCCCGTGATTCGCGTGCTCGCCTCGGTGCCCTCGGTGATCTACGGCCTGATCGGAGTGCTCGTGCTCGTCCCGTTCGTGGGCAACCACCTGATCACCAGCTCGGAGAAGACCTCGGTGCAGAACGTCGTCGAGCTGACGGGAGCCGGCCTGATCGTGACCGTGGTGATCCTCACGGTGATGATCACCCCGATCATGGTCGCGCTGATCTGCGAGGCGTTCGTCTCGGTGCCCAACTCCTGGCGTGAGGGGGCGATCGCGCTCGGCGTCAATCCGGTGCGCGCCATGCTCGCCGTCACCGTGCGCGCCGCTCGCCCCGCGATCGTGGCGGCGGTCGTGCTGGCCACCGCCCGCGCCCTCGGCGAGGCGGTCATGATCTCGATGGTCTCCGGCTCGCGCTCGTTCGTGCCGAAGCCCATCGACGGCCTGATCTTCCTCTTCGAGCCGCTGCGCACGCTGGCCTCGGCGATCGTCGACTACCACGAAGGCGTCGGGGCGCCGCCGCTGGCAGCGACGCTGTATGCGCTCGCGCTGCTGCTGCTGTTCTCGGCCTTCGTGCTGTCGATCGCGGGCTATCTGATCAAGCTCCCCCTGCGCAGGTACCAGGTGTCCGGATGAGCGCGCTCGCGTCGCGGCGTGCGCAGCCGCAGCGGCCGGCCAAGCCGGGGCCCGGGCGGCGCTCCTCGCCGATGAGCTGGCGCTGGGGCGATCGGCTCGCGCTCGCCTTCGCCTGGATCGCGGGGATCGGGCTGTGTGTGATCGCCGCCGCGATCGTTCTCTACATGGGCTATCGCGGCATTGAGTACCTGCGCCCGAAGCTGCTGTTCTCGCGGCCCGCTGTCGGCACCAGCCAGAGTGACACGGGCGGCTTCCTCGACCCGCTGCTCGGCACCGCGCTGCTGACGGTGATCGGCATCGCGCTGGCGGTCCCGCTGGCGGTGTCCAGCGCCGTGTGGATCTCCGAGTACGGGCGCCCGACCTGGGTGGCCCGGGTGGTCGAGTCGAGCATTGAGATCGTCGCCGGGACCCCCGACATCGTGATCGCGCTGTTCGGGCTTGCGATCTTCCAACTCCACCTGTTCGCGCCGTTCTCTTTCACGGCCTCGGGCGGGGGGGTGTTCGGGAGGTCGTTCATCGCGGCCGGGGCGATGATGTCTCTGATCGCGCTGCCGCCTCTGTTCACCGCCACCAGGGACGGTCTGCAGTCGGTCCCCGCGCACATGCGCGAGGCGGCCTTTGCGCTCGGCAAGACGCGCATCGCGACCATCCGCCGCGTGCTGCTGCCGAGCGTGCGCTCGAACATCGCCACCGGCGTCACGCTCGGCGTCAGCCGCATCATCGGCGACACCGCGATCGTCGTGCTGCTGCTCGGGGAGTCGCTGCGCCTCGAATCCCAGGGGTCGGCGCCGGTCGTGGGCATGTTGCGCGGGACCGGCTCGACGCTCACCAGCTACGTGTACGACAACTCACCGGCGGGCGAAGGGGCGGCGCCGCAGAAGGCCTATGCGGCGGCGTTCGTGCTGCTCGTGCTCGTGCTCGGCCTCAACCTGCTCGTCGACAGGATCGGGCGCTCCCAGGCGGACTCGATCGGGCTGACCGCCGCCGGGGCAATCGTTTGAGCTCGCCGCCGCGGATCGCCGCCGCGGATCGCCGCCGCGGATCGGCGCCGCGGGCCCCCGACTTTACAAGCGAGGGAAATATCGCTAACCTCATCGGTCCGATGGAGAAAGTGGCCGACAAGCCCGATGGGGAATATGCCCGGTGAGCCCTGACGAGATGCTGCTCGATCCCCTGAGCCTGGTCATGGGAACGCACGACGACCTTCCACGGCGCGAGCCGAACGCGGCGCCGGCGCTGTCGCCGCCCCTTCCGTCCGCGCCGTTCGTTCCGCCCGTGCGCACGATCGTGCTCGACCGCGCGCCGGTGCCGGTCGCGCCGCCCCAGGAGCGCGAAGCGCTCAGGGCCTCCAGCTCGACGGGGGCCGAGCGCCTGCGCCTGGAGGAAGTGAGCATCGCCTACGGCGTCAAGCAGGCCGTCAAGTCTGTCTCCCTGTCGATCCACCAGGGGGAGGTGCTCGCCCTGATCGGACCATCGGGGTGCGGCAAGACTACTCTGCTGCGGACGCTCAACCGCTTGACAGAGCTGACGCCGAGCGCGTCGCGCGCGGGGCGCATCATGCTCGACGGCGAGGACATCCACGAGCTCGCCGACACGACGCTGCGAGCGAGGGTGGCGATGGTCTTCCAGCAGCCCAATCCGTTCCCGATGTCGATCTTCGACAACGTCGCCTTCGCCCTGCGTGAACAGTCGCGCAAGCGCCCGCGCAAGCACGAGCTGGAGCCACTGGTCATCGACGCGCTGAAGCGCGCCGGCCTCTACGAGGAGGTCCGCGACGATCTCGACCGCCCCGCGCTGCGTCTCTCCGGCGGCCAGCAGCAGCGCCTGTGCATCGCCCGCGCGATCGCGCCGCGACCCGAGGTGCTGT
>DAINPC010000011.1:0-21304 GCA_036743695.1 Solirubrobacteraceae bacterium
TCAGCAGCGTGCTCTTGCCGCTGCCGTTGCGCCCGACGATGCCGAAGAACTCGCCGGGCTCGACCGCAAAGGAGATGTCCTTGAGCGCATAGAGCTCCTCGTGGCGGGTGCGGCGCAGCGGATGCAGCGCCCGCTCCTTGAGCGTGTGGGTCCGCTCCTCGGGGATCTTGAAGCGCTTATGGACCCCCTGGGCGGCCAGCGCTGGGTGTCCCGAAGCGCCTGTCTGGACGGGCAACACGATCCCTGAGGGTATAGCGGCGGGCGACGGAGGGCGGCGCCTGTCAGCTCACCGGTCGCGGCGCAGGCGGCGCAGCGCCGCCCGATCCACGGCGCGCGCGGCCGCGAACGCGCGCGCCGAGGTCCTGAACACCGGGCGGCTCAGCGCGGGGCGGGCGCTGAGCGCCAGCAGGGCGCGTTGCAGGTCCTCGGGCAGCGCGCCGCCGCGCCCGATCAGGCTCCGCGCCGGGCCGACTTCCTCGATCAGCTCGTCGTGCTCGCGCTCCAGCTCCGCGAGCCGCTCGGCGGTGGCCTGGTGCAGTGCGGTCATCCTGCGTTCCCGATCCACGGCGTCCCTGCTCATCGTGGCCGCGGCCCGCACGGGCGCAACGGCCGCCTCGCGGTAGATCTCCACCAGCGCCGCCGCCGCCGCCGCCCAGCTCAGCGAGCGCGCGGCGGCGGCGAGCCGGCTGACGTGCTCGGCGCGGACGGCCGGATCGCTCAGCAGCGCGTGCACGCGGGCGGCGCTCTGGCGGGCGTCCCAGGGCACGATCGCGGCCGTCTCAGCGGGCGCCACCTCGGCCAGCGAGGACTGCGCGGCGAACACGCACGGCACGCCGCTCAACGCGGCCTCGAACGGCACGAGCCCGAAGCCCTCATAGACCGAGGGGTAGAGGACCGCCGCCGCGTTGGCCACCAGCCACGCCTTCTCACGCTCGCCGACCGATCCCAGCGTCAGCACCGCCCGGTCCAGCTCGGGATGCTCCTCCAGCAGCGCGCGCTCCAGCTCCAGCGAGGAGCCGTGGGTGATGTGGGTGCCGGCCAGCACCAGCGTGCCCGTCCAGCCGTGGTACTCGCGCAGCGCGGCCAGCAGCCGCAGGGCGAACACGCGGTTCTTGTGGAGGAAGTCCGTGCCCAGGCAGAGCAGGAAGCCGGGCTCGCCCTCCTCGCCCTCGCCCGGCGCCGGATCCAGCGCGGCGGGGCGCCTGGGCTCGGCGGGGGCGCGGTGGTCGAGACCGGGCGCCACGATCCTGATGCGCTCCTCCTCGACCAGCGCGTCGCGCAGCAGCTCGCGGCGAGTGTGGTCGGAGAAGACGACAACGCGCTCGGCGGCGGCCATCCCGTGGCGGCTGGCGCGCCGGTAGTCCTGCCAGGCGCCCGCGTCGGGGAAGTAGCCGGGGTTGCTGTAGGCGATCAGGTCGAGCTGGCTGAGCACGATCCGCTCGCCCAGCGCCAGCGCGAGCTGGACGTCGCCCGGCGAGAAGGTCTGCTGCGGGCGATGGAAGACGGCGCTCCTCGGCGTGTCCCCGTCGATCCCCTCCGCTGCCAGCACCTCGGTGGCGGGCAGCGCGCGGAGCACCTCGAGCGTCTCCGCGTCGATCTTCTGGCCCAGCACGATCAGGCGCAGCCGCAGTGCCCCCGTCTGCGCGAGCGCGAGGATCAGCTCGAGGATGTGGACCTGGGTCCCGGTGAGCGCGCCGTCGAGGGCGCGCGCGTCGATCGTCACCCACAGCCGCCGGCGGGGGCCCCGCGCGGCCTCCAGGGCGTGCGCGAGCACGCCGGACGCGGCCAGCGCGGCGGGCGCGGCGAGGTAGGGGTAGCGCTCGCTCAGAAGCGACGGCAGCTCCTCGGCGCCCGCACGCGCCGCCGCGGCCAGATGTCCGACCACCACGTCGTCGGCGGCCACGTGGTCGAGGCCGCCGAGCAGGCAGCGCTGGGCGAAGTCAACCTCCAGCGCCCAGCGCACGCCGAGCTCGCCGTCGAGCGGGCCGACCAGCTCCAGCGCCTCGCGGCGTACGTAGACGCAGGGTCCCACGGCCCGGCTCAGCCGCGGATGCAGCGCGAGCGTGTGCTCGGCCAGTGCGCCGGCCAGCTCCCCAAGCTCCACCGCGGGCTCCTGCGCGTCGGAGAGCGCCAGCGCGGTGCCCACGTCCGACAGGGCGCTGGCGGTGGCGGTGTTGGTGTCGGCACGCGCGGCGGCGCGCAGGCGCGCAAGCCAGCCGGCGCTCACCTGGCACGGTTCGCTCAGCACGGCCACATCAGCGGGTGCGAGCAGGGTCAGCACGCGGTTGAGCGCCGCGGTCGGCCCCTTCGCGCCCGCGCTCGGCGCCTGCGCGTGCCACAGCGCCCCACCGGCGGCGATCTGCTCCTCCAGCAGCCCGCCCAGCCGGCTGTCCGGGTCCAGGGGAGCGCCCAGCAGCGCGACGATCGGCACCTCGGCGGGGGTGTGCTCCAGCGCGGAGGTGAGGCAGAGCGCGGCGCCCCCGCCGTTGTCGGGCATCGCCACCACCACGCAGGCGTCGCCCCTGACGAGCGCGGGGCGGCTCGCCTCGGTCAGCTCACGCGAGCCCATGGCGGTCACGGACGCGGCGCCACCCGGTCCCGGCGAGCACCGGTCCGGGTACTCTGCGCGTCGTCCTTTGGCATTGGGCGATAATGCCAGTCCAGCCCCCGCCGATGAGCGCCGACCACCAAATCACACCGGCCGTCCGCGCCGCGAAGCTGCTGGATCGCGGCCCCGTGCCTGTCCCGAGAGGCTCGTTGGCGCAGCGGGCGCGCGCCATGCTGCGAAACGGGGTGCTGCTGGCGGGGCGCCCCCAAGCTCGCTACCAGCGCGAGATCGACGACGTGATCGTGGCGGGCCTGCAGCGGGTCGAATCCGAGCAGGCGCTGATGCGCGAACGCCACGCGGAGCAGACGGGATACCTGGAGGATCTGGTGCGCGAGCTGATCCTGACCGCCGAGACGCTGCGGCGCGAGCTGCGCCGCGAAGTCAAGAACGTCGAGACGACGGCGGCGGCGGTGACGCGGTCGTTGGAAGCGCTGAAGGCGGAGCTCAACGCGCTGCCGTACATGGCCGACAGCCCGCTGGAGCGCATGGACTCGCCGGTTGGCGCCGTCCTCGGGTTCCCCTCGCGCGCGCTGGAGCGCGAACAGGCCTCCGACTACGTGGCCTTCGAGGAGCTGTTTCGCGGCCCGGCCGAGCGCGTGGAAGCCTCACAGCGGCCCTACCTGGCGCTGGTCCGCGACCACGCGCCCGTGCTGGACGTCGGCTGCGGCCGCGGCGAGTTTCTGGCCCTGCTCGCCGCCGAGGGCATCGAGGCGCGTGGCATCGACAGCGACGAGGGCATGGTGCAGCGATGCCTGGAGCTCGGGGTGCAGGCCACGCTGGCCGACGTCAACGTGCACCTGGAGAGCCTTCAGGACGGTTCGCTGGGCACGGTGTTCTCGGCCCAGGTGGTGGAGCACCTGCCCCACGCTGAGCTGCAGCGGATGCTCGATCTCGCGCGGCGCAAGCTGCGCTCCGGCGGACTGTTCATCGCCGAGACCGTCAACCCGCACCGGCTCTCCGCGTTGAAGACCTTCTGGGTCGATCTCACCCACCAGCACCCGATCTTCCCGGAGGTCGCGCTGGCGATCTGCGCGATCGCGGGCTTCGACTCCGCGTACGTGTTCGCACCCGGTTTCGAGGACTTCGAGCAGGCCCGCTTCACATCCTCGTCCTACGCAGTGGTGGCCAGCACGGCGCACTGATGGCGATGCAGGTCTTCACCCTGGCCACGTCCGCCACGCTGCCGCACGCTCGCGTGCTGGCGCGGTCGCTGCGCCGCCAGCACCCCGACTGGCCGCTGGACATCGTGCTGGTGGGCCGCGCCGAGGGGGAGGTTGCCGCGGCGGAGGCGGCGGGCGAGCAGCTGCGCATCCGCTCCGCGGCCGAGCTGCTCGACCTCGACGTGGAGCTGCTGATCGCTCGTCACGAGCCGGAGGACCTGGTGACGCTGCTGCTGGCGCACCTGCTGGCCGTCTACGCCGAACGCGACGGCCTCCCTGTGCTGCACCTGCCGCCGACCGCGTGGGTGGTGGGCGATCTGACTCCCATCGAGCAGGCGTTGGCCGGGCGCAGCGTGCTGCTCGTGCCCAGGGCGACGGTGGATCTTCCCGACGACGGCCTGCAGCCGACGCAGCGCCAGCTGGAGCAGGCGGGGCGCATCTCCGAGACGGTCATCGCCGTGAACGGAGCCGCCAGCGGCGGGTTTCTGGCCTGGCGCGCCAAGCAGGTGGAATGGGTGCTCGGATCGCTGGACGGCCAGGAGCGGCCGGTTCGCCCCGAGGACAGGGTGTGGCTGGCGCGCTACCTGGAGCTCGCCCCGGCGCGCTTCTGGACGGCCGTGATGGAGGACCCGGGCGTCAACGTGGGCATGTGGAACCTGCACGGCCGCACGCTGGAGCCCGGCCCAGACGGCCCCCTCGTCGACGGTCACTGGCCCCTGCGGCTGCTCGATCTCGCCGGCTTCGATCCAGACCGCCCGTATCGTCTCGCCCCGCTCGCCAGCCGCACGCGCCTCAGTCGGCTGCCCGCCCTGCGCGACCTGTGCGCCGACTACGCGCAGGAGCTGGCGCAAGCCGGCTGGCGCGATCTGGACCTGCGCCGCGACGTGGGGCGCCGCCTCGCCGACGGACTGCTCTACGACGAATCGCTTCGCGCCCTGCACGCGCGCGCGCTGGCGCTCGGCGCGCATTTCGAGGACCTGTTCAGCGAGCAGGGCACGCGCGCGTTCACCGCCTGGCTGGCCGGACCGGCGCCCTGGGGCGCCGTGCACGGCATCAACCGCTACGTCTTCTATCGGGTGGCGCGGGAGCGTCCCGACGTGATGCGCGCCTACCCCGACCTCGACGGCGCCGACGGCGCCGGATACGTGGATTGGTGCTGGACGTTCGGGCGCAAGGAGCTGGACATCCTCGACCGCTTCATGCCGCCCGCCCCCTCACAGCGTGGGGCGAGCCCTCCGCCGCAGGACACCCCTGTGGCGGAGGCGCCGGAGCCGTCCGGCACGCCGCAGGACACCCCTGTGGCGGAGGCGCCGGAGCCGTCCGGCACGGCGTCGGGCCCGGCTGTGCGCGTCACGGGCTATCTCGGTCACTCGCTCGGACTGGGCGCGGCGGCCCGCGGCTACGTGCGCGCGCTCAGCGCGGCGGGCATCCCGGTCAGCACGGTCAGCGTGCCGCTGCACCACCTGGCGCTGCCGGTGGCGCTGGCGTCGGAGTATGGACGCCACAGCTTCGACGAGCTCGTGCACGAGGGCGTTCACGGCTTCGAGCTGGTGGCGGTCAACGCGGACGAGCTTCCCGACTTCGTGGAGCGCCTGGGCGAGGGCTACTTCGAGGGCTCGCGGATCGGCATCTGGGGGTGGGAGACGAACAGCATCCCCGCCCGCTGGAGGCGGTCGTTCGAGCTGGTGGAGGAGATCTGGGTGTATTCGCGCTTCATGGCGGAGAACATCGGCGCGGTGTCGCCGGTTCCAGTCACGCCCCTTCCCCCGCCCGTCAAGCCGCCGGCCGCGCCGGCGCCGCCACTGCGCCTGGGGGTGCCCGAGGGCTTCATGTTCCTGTTCGTGTTCGACTACCTGAGCACCATCCAGCGCAAGAACCCGGTGGGCCTGATCGAAGCGTTCAAGCGGGCGTTCGCGCCGGGCGAGGGCCCGCAGCTGCTGATCAAGACGATCAACGCCCCGCTGCGCCCGCTGGCGGACGAGGAGGTGCTGTGGGCCGCCCATGGCCGCCCAGACATCCACGTGGTGGACCGTTCGCTCAGCGGCGAGGAGATGGGCGGGCTGATGGCGGCCTGCGACTGCTACGTCTCGCTGCACCGCGCGGAGGGATTCGGTCTGACGATGGCGGAGGCGATGGCGATCGGCAAGCCGGTGATCGGCACCGGCTATTCGGGGAACGTCGACTTCATGAACAGCGAGAACAGCTACCTGGTCGACTACACGATCGGACTGGTGGGGCCGGAATGCGAGATCTACCCGCCCGACGGCGAATGGGCCGAGCCGAGCGTCGAGCATGCGGCGGAGCTGATGCGCCGCGTCCACGGCAACCCCGAGGAGGCGGCGAGCATCGGGGCTCAGGCGCGCGCGGACGTCGCGCGCACGCTCTCGCCCGAGGCGACCGGTGCAGCGATGCGGCGCCGCCTGGAGGAACTGGCCTCCGGCTCGGCGTAGCCCTGCTCGCCCGCCGGGGTGCCTCGAACGAGTCCCGTCAGCTCAGCGCTGTTTGCGCGACAACAGGAACATCTCCTCGAAGAACAGGCTGCGGTGCTCGAGGACGTACATCCGTTCGCGCAGGGCATTGAGAAGCTTGATGTGGTTGAAGCCCAGATGGGTTTCCGGTGTCCAGGCCGGCTCCAGCGCGGTTGTCTCCTTGCGGACGATCGAGTTGAACATCTGCCGGGGGCCAATCGGATCGCGGTGCAGATTCGTCGCGGTCAGCGCGATCCGCTGCAGCAGGAACGGCAGGCCAACCATGTTGGGCACGGACGCCACGATCACGCCGTTCGGCTCGAGCAGGTCGAACATCTTCTCGACCAGCTCGACACGAGACTCGTAGAGGCGTCCCTGCTCGCCGAAGTGCTCGAGCGTCATGATCGTGAACAGCACCTCGAAGCGGTCGGGTGCCAGCTGTGCGGCGAGCGTCGGCGTGTCTTTGCCGTCGCTACACAGCACCCGAACGCTCTGGAGCTGAAGCGCGCGCATCGCCTTGTCGGCGATCTCGACGGAATCTGGGTCGCGGTCGATTCCGACCGCCTTGGGAAACAGGCGCGCGAGCGAAGGCAGGAACACGCCGTCTGCACACCCGAAGTCGATTACGTTGGCGCGGCCGAACCACGGGCGCGTCATTCGCAGCGCGGCCTCGAAGTGAGAAGCCTTTACGCGGGCGATCAGCCCGCCGCGCAGGTAGTTGTAACTGGCATAGGTGGCGTGGCCCGGCGCGTACTCCGTCTCCTTGCCGGAGTACGCGGACGCTGGAGGCAGCCGCAGGTAGCGAAATCGCAAAGGAGGGAGCATGAGCGGCGAGGAAGCCTAGCAACGAGGCTCTCCGGAGGAGCGCGGCCGCATACTCGCTCGCGCGCTCGGCGGCCGGTTTGCCATCAGGAGACGGCGCGAGCGCCGGGCGCCAAGACCTCAATCCACTGGTAGCCGGCGTGGGCAGTGCAGACACGGCCGGCATCGCTGCCGGGAACGACCATCAAGCGGCCGTTCTGGGGCTGATCGAGAGCGAAGATCAGCGGTCCGATCACGCCGGAGGAGGTGTCGGGGCCGTCGCCGCTGCCGGGGCTCACGCCTGCGTTGCCGCGCGAGAGGCGAATCCGGTGCGTCCCCGCGCTCAAGGAGAGACGGGCGAAATGCAGGAACTGGCCGGGGTAGCGCTCCTGGTTGGCGACGCTGCCGGCTCGGTGGCCGTCGACGTAGAGAGTGACCGGACGCGCCACCGAGCCGGACATCGAGATCTCGTACGTTCCCCCGGCACCGAGCTGGACTGATCCTTCGATCGCTCCGGCGCCATAGGCGCGTAGCGCTTCGGTGCCCAAGGCGCGCCAGTAGCGTGGGTGCGTCATGTCGGTAGGAACCAGCTCGGCCCGCGGCCCAGCGGGCACATATGCCACCGAGGAGCCTGCTCCCGCTCGCCGCACGCTGGCCCTAAGGCCACGGCAGAAATGGTGCGTCCGCTCCGTCGGGGAGCCAGACAGCGGAAGGTGCAGCACGACTTCCGAGGCCGGACGGACGCGACGCCAGGCCTGGAATTCGGATGTCTGATCGACCAGGTCGAAGTTGGCTGGCGGACGACTGGCGATCGAGCTCCGCGTTATCACCAGCAGCGGGAAGCGCTGGACGAAGCTCAGTTCGAGCTGATTGAGATCCAACGCGTAGGCGAACTGTCCCGCGGGGAGGTTGACGGCTCCGGCACGGACCTGTAGACCAGGCGGTTTGACCAGGTCATAGCCGTGCTCCTTGCGCAGGAAGTACTCCGCGTACTCGTCAAAGGCGGGATAGAACGCGGGACCCACGCCCGCGAACCGTTCGCCGATTTCCGCCAGCTGCTTGTAGCGGGCGGCTGGCGCCAGGGAGATGTAGTGATATGTCAATGCGTTGCCGTAGAGCACCGCCCCCGTCACGGCGATGGCGCCTATCCATGCGGCGATCTTCAGGGCGATCGTGGCTCGGTTCCGGGCCAGGCTCGTCAGGCTCCCTGCCCCGACGAAGGCCATCGCGAGGACCATCGTGGCGGTGATGGTGTAGGCCTTGAGCTCAATCCAGGGGCCGCCGTGGGCGACCCAGTATGTGAGAGCGATCGGGGTGGCCAGACCGAACGCGGCCACCATCCACAGTCGCCTGCGCAGCGCGTAGAGGACCCCGATCGCCGCCAGTGCGATGACGAGCGCATCGAAGACATGGCTTGCACTCGCGTGGGCGAGCAGCGGAAAGCGATAGTCGTTGCTGATCCAGACGCCGGCGGAGGAGATCTCGGGAATCGGGGCTGTCAGGTTGCCCAAGCCGAGTTCCACCACGCCGTTGACCGCGGTCGTGAGGTCCCCGAAGAGTTTGATGGAGCTGATCACGCTCGGGATCGCGAGCAACAAGGTGGCGATGGCGAGCACGCCCCAACTTGCGAGCGTCCGCATCCGCCCTCCCGGGCGCAGCAGGCTCAAGACGAACGCCGCAGGCAGCAGCAACCCCAGCCACGGCGTCACCCCATAGCTGAACGCTGCCACGGCCGCCGCTATCGCCGGCGCGAGCGCGAGGCTCGAACGAAGCGATCGCGGTCCGGGCAGTCTCTCGACGAGGAGGGCTGCGACCAGCAGGATCAGGCTGGCAGTGGTGAGCTCCTTGATCCCCCCCTGGAGCGCGTAGTCGTAGAGGATGTTGGGCTGGCTGGCGACAGCCGCGCCCACGCAGCACATGAGCGGCTGGGCTACGGCCCGTCTGAGCAGGGCATAGAGCGCGAGCGCACCCATCGCCGCCGCCCACGCCTGGAAGGCCTGATAGCACCACGGGACATCGGTGCGGATGACTCCAGCCATGGCCCCGAGCGTGGCCTGCGCCCCGCCGGGATAGCCGTTGCCGGTGAGGCCGAGGATCGTCTCGTTGAAGGAGGAGTTGCCTATTGGCACCGATCGGCCCGCTTCGGCCAGATGCTGGGCGAAGGCCATCTGGAAGGCGGTGTCCACGATGCGTCCGAACCCCGTCCACGACGGTGTGCCGGTGAGCAGGACGGGCGCGGCGAAGACGGCAAATGCCACGAAGGCGGCGATCGCCGGGTAGAGGACGACGCCGGACACCCGGCGCCCGGCCACGTGTAGGGAAGACCGCTCCAGCACGAGCCCGACGAGGGCCACCACGACCGCCAGGCCGCCGGCATACGGCGCGAGCCACGTCATCGACGTGCCAAGCGTGCAGACGGCCACGGTCAGGGCGAAGCCGACGGGAAGCAGCAGGACGCCAGACACTGCGCCCCCGCTGACGCGGCGGACGAGCAGGCCAGAGCCACCGCACACTCCGAGGAGCAGCAGCGGAAAGACAAGCCAAGCGCTTAGGAAGAGTCCGGTCATCGGGTTCAGGGGCCGAGATGGCAGTGCCGTGCGGGCCGGGCCCATTCGGCGATCGGCTAGGCTACTAGGACTGTGCGGGTGCCCAGCCGAGCTTATTGGACGGATCGAGCGGTGGTGGTCACCGGTGGAGCGGGATTCGTCGGCGGCGCGGTCGTCAGGGACCTCGAGGCGCTTGGCGCAAACGTGCGCGTGGTGCGCTCGGCCCAGCACGACCTCAGGGATGCCCGCGCAGCGCGCGAAGCCCTAGACGGCGCCGATGTGGTCATCCATCTCGCGGCCAACGTGGGCGGCATCGGCTTCAACCGCCGCAACCCTGCACCGCTTGTCTACGACAACATGATGATGGCCGGGAACGTATTCGAGCAGGCGCGCCAGGCGGGGGTCGAGAAGCTCGTCTCCGCCTGCACCGTGTGCGCCTACCCTAAGTTCACGCCCACGCCGTTCTCGGAGGATGAGCTTTGGAACGGCTACCCGGAGGAGAGCAACGCACCCTACGGGCTGGCCAAGAAGATGATGCTCGTTCTCTCTGACAGCTACCGGCGTCAGTACGACTTCGACTCGGTCGTGCCCATGGTCGTGAACCTCTACGGTCCGAACGATCACTTCTCGTTGGAAGACTCCCACGTGATACCGGCGATGATCCGCAAGCTGCACGAAGCCACCGTGGCTGGAGCGCCACAGGTGTCGATGTGGGGCAGCGGCAACCCGTCCCGCGAGTTCCTCTACGTCGATGACGCCGCTCGGGCGCTGCTGCTGGCCGGAGAGCATCTGCAGACATCGGATCCGGTGAACGTCGGAACCGGTGTGGAGACGCGGATCCGCGACCTCGCCGACATGATCGCTCGCTTCACGGGCTACGACGGCGAGCTTGTGTGGGATCCCACCAAGCCGGACGGACAGCCCACCCGTTGCCTGGATGTCTCGCGGGCGCGGGCGCTCATGGGCTTCGAGGCGCAGGTCGGCCTCGAGGAGGGCCTGCGCGGCACCGTGGAGTGGTTTCGTGAGAGCCTGAGCGACGGCGAGGACTCTGAGAAGGTCAAGCCGTCTCTTGGTCGGGTCTGAGCGAGCTGTCCTGGCCGACGACGCACAGCTAGGCGATCGTCGATTGCCTTCGCGGCAGGGCACCACGGATGGGAGGACGGTCTACTTCCACGTGGGGCGTTTCGGGCATCCGTTCTTCCAGGAGCAGATGCGCTCGGCTCCGAAGGGATTCGCCTACCGCACCGCCGAGTCGGCGTCGGCGGAGTCGGCCGCGCCTCGCCGGATCGCGCTCCAGGGCGCCCGGCTGCGAACCGTGCGCGGGGGCTTGGAGCGGGCCGGCATTCGTGGGCTCTCCTGGTCGGGCTACGTCCGGCGCAGGAGCCTTGAGCCCGCGCCTGACGGCTGCTCGCTGATCCACAGCGCGCAGCAGCTGTTGCGCGGATCGAGCCTGCCGTATGTCCTCGACTTCGAGTGCGTGGAGGTCTTCTGCCTCTACCAGCGCGTGGCCCTGAGTCGACCGTGGGCCCGGCGAGCGCTCCTCGACGCGCTGTGCGATGAGCGCTGCCGCTTCCTGCTGCCCTGGTCTCACGCCGCCGGGCGCGGACTCGAGACCGCGCTGGGAGCACAGGCGGCGGATCGTCTCCGGCCAAAGACGGTCACCGTGCTGCCGGCGATCCGTCCGCGGGCCACCCGTCCCGCGCAACGACCGTCGGGGCCGCTGAGGGTGCTCTTCGTCGGCACTGCCTTCGAGGCGAAGGGAGGGCTCGAGGCGATTCGCGCGGTACGGCGCGTGCGCGCCACTCACGATGTCGTCCTCGACGTGGTCAGCGACGTGCCCGTCCGTTGGCGCGAGGAGATCGAGAGCACCCCGGCACTCACCATCCACGACTGGCCGGCTCCCGCGGCGCGGGTGAAGGGCCTCTTCCAGCAGGCCCACCTCCTGCTCTTTCCCTCACACATGGACACCCTCGGGTTTGTCATGCTCGAGGCGATGGCCCACGGGATACCCGTTCTCGCGAGCCGGCACTTCGCTGCCGCGGAGATCGTCGAGGATGGCGTATCGGGAGTCGTCGTAGAGGGAGAGAACCCTCTCTACGGAGAGGACGGCGTGTGCAGCTTCCCGCACACGCTTCCACCGCCGCGATCCTTCCGCCGCGCGCTCGCCTCGCCCTCGGAGGCATACGTCGGCAGGCTGGCCGAGGCGCTCGCGCGCATCGCCGAGGAGCCGGAGCTGCACGAGCGCCTGGCGGCGGGCGCGTTCGCGCGCGTGACCGACGGCCCCCTCTCGATGGGCCGTCGCCGCGAGGATCTCGGGCAGGTCTACCGTCGGGCTCTCGCAGGCTGAGCCGGGCCGAGCCGGCTCCGCGGCAGTCCGGCAGCTAGGCTGCGCTCGACATGTTCGGGCAAGGCAGCACCATCCGCAAGCGACGGCTCTGGGACAGTGCGCTGGCGGTGAAGGCCTACGCGCTGGCCCGGCGTGCGGCGGAACGCGTGGGCCTGCAGGTCGTGCTGAAGACCTACTACAGCCCGATCCCCGACCTCTCGACCCTGCCGGAGTCGGTTTGGCAGGAGCCGGACCCGTTGCGGGGGATCGAGCTCGACCTGGATGCCCAGGTGGAGGGCCTGCAGAGCCGGCTGGCGCCGCTGATGGGCGAGCTCGTGCCGGGGAAGGCTGGGAGCCAGGCCTATGAGGCGCTCAACGCCTCCTACCCGCTGCCGGACGCCCGCCTGCTGTATGCGATGGTGCGCGACATCAAGCCAGCGTCGGTCGTCGAGCTCGGCTCCGGCCAGACGAGCCGGGTGATCGCCCAGGCATGTGCGGCCAACGCGGCCGACGGGATCAGCTCGCGCTTCCGCGCATTCGATCCATTCCCGACGGCCGTGGATGAGACGCTGCCGGGTCTCGCCGCCCTCGAGCGCATTCCGGCCCAAGAGGTGCCCGAGGAGGTGTTTGCCGAGCTCGCAAGCGGCGACATCCTCTTCGTGGACACGACCCACACGGTCAAGATAGGCAGCGACGTCAACCGCATCATCCTGCGCGTCCTACCCCTGCTCGCGCAGGGGGTGGTGGTGCACTTCCACGACATCTGCCTGCCGTATGAGTACCCGAGGTATCTCTTCGAGGACTACGCCCTCTACTGGGCCGAGCAGTATCTGCTGCAGGCATTCCTCGCCATGAACCCGAGCTTCGAGGTGCTGTACGCCACCAACGCCCTGTGTCGCGACCGCCGAGCGGAGGTCGAACGCGCGGGGCTGGCCGCACCGGGCGAGAGCGGAAGCTCGTTCTGGATACGACGCCGCTAGCCGACAGCGCTCCAGCTCCCGAGACCCGCGGCCGTCGCGCTAGCCGCCGCTCCTGACACGTCTCACCAGCAGGCCGAGGCCGCGACGGCGGGCCAGGTGGCACGCGGCGCCGGCGAGCAGCCGCCGCCTGTTGGGCCCGATCGGCAAGGCGAAGATCACAGGCAGGGCGAGCTTCAACGTCCACGGGGCATCCGAGCGCCGCCAGGATTCCCGGCGGCGGGCGAACAGCTCTGGATGACGACGTCCGAGCAACGCGTAGATCTCGCCGTGACGGGCGGCCGACTCGCCCAGCATTCTCGGGCCGTGCTGGCGATACTCGTATATGACGATCGGCAAGCGGCGCCCTCGCTGGCCGCGTTCGGCCAGCCCCATCAACATGTCCCAGTCCTCGTATCCACCTCGCAGCTCCCACCCTCCCGCGTCTAGCAGCGCCGAGCGACGGATCAGCACCGATGCCGGAATGTCGTTCTGATAGCTGATCTGCCAGTGATCGAGGGACGGTGCTGTCTCCTGGCGCCAGCTGCGCTCCCCAAAGAGCCTGTAGTCCCCCCAGGCAAGCGCTAGCCCAGGGTCCTCGTCGAGCGCCGCCGCCAGGCTGGCCAGTGACCCCGGCAGCAGACGGTCATCCGCGTCCAGGCAGAAGATGTAGTCGCTGTCCGTCGCGAGCACCCCCGTCATGCGCGCTGCACCGAGGCCGCCGTTGGGACGGTGCACGACGCGGAGCGCCTCGGCTTCCAATGCGCGAAAGACCTCCAGAGTGGATGCGTCGGTGGACCCATCGTCGATGATCACTAGCTCATCGATCCGATCCTGAGCCTGGGCCGAGCGCACCGCCTGCGGGAGCGTTGCGCCATCGTTGAAGCAGGGGATGACGACCGCGACTGAGCTCGCGCTCGTCTCTGAGCGCTGCGCTGAGGGGAGCGCCGGGGCGGACACGGCTCTTATGATGGCGGTGATGCGCGCGCGCCACAGGAACGCGCTACCCGTGGGTGGCCGACGCATCGAGCGGTGCGGGACGTGAAGCTGCTGATCTTCAGCCCCTACTTCCCTCCGCACGTTGGTGGATTGGAGGGTTACGTCAGCGACCTCAACGAGGTGCTGCTGGCCTCTGGGATGGTCGAGCGCATCACGGTCCTTGCGCCCCGACTCCCTCCCGAGGCCGCGGCCGTGGAGGACCGTGGCGGTGGCTATCGCATCGTGCGCTACCCGGCGTTGGAGCTGATCCCGAACTTCCCCGTGCCGAAGCTGTGGCGGCGAGAGCTCTGGCGCGCTCTGCGCTCGAGCCGCCCAGCCGAGCACGATGTCCTCGTGAGCCACACTCGCTTCTTCCTGAGCTCGGCCTTCGCGCTGCTCTGCGCGAGGGCGGCGTCCCGGCCGCTCCTGCACGTGGAGCACGGATCGGACTACGTCCAGCTGAGCAATCGGGCAGCGGGGGCTGTCGCCCGTATCTACGATCACACGCTCGGGCGGCTTCTCCTTCGCCACGCCGATGGCGTGGTGGCGGTATCGCAGGCGGCTGCGGCGTTCGTGCGCCGTCTCGCGGGTCGTGACGCGGTGGTGATACACCGGGGCATGTGGATGGAGCGGTTGGACGCGACAGGAGCCGACGAGCACGTGCTCGCGTGGGCTCGGGGGCGTCTGTTGGTCACGTTCGTGGGCAGGTTGATCGACGGGAAGGGCGTGTCCGACCTCCTGCAGGCGTTTGCGGCCGTGGAGGGTGTTCAGGCTGTGACGTGCATCGTCGGCGACGGTCCCCGCCGCTCGGAGCTGGAGCTGCTAGCAGAGCGTCTCGAGATCTCAGATCGGGTGCTGTTCCTCGGATATCTCCCAGAGGGGCGGGCCTGGAGCGTGATCCGCGCCTCGGATGTCGTGGTGAATCCCAGCTATACGGAGGGCCTGCCCACATCGGTTCTCGAGGCTGCGCTGATGGGCAAGGCGGTCCTGGCGACTGATGTGGGTGGCACGCGAGAGATCGTGACCGACGGTCGGGGGGGCTTGCTGTTCGCGGCTCGCGACGTGGATGGTCTGCGCGTGCGCTTGGCGCGGCTGCTGGGGGACGCCGAGTTGCGTGAGCGGTTGGGACGCACGGCCCGCGTCGAAGCCGCGAATCGCTTCAACTGGCAGTCCTCCGCAGAGCGCTTCATGGAAGCCGCGCGCGGTCTGGCCTCCGGACGCGATCGCCGAGCCGATCAGGCGCCCGAGATCGGGGACGCCGCGAGCACCTCTTCGAACACGGCCTCGTAGCGGGGGACGATCGACTCCCAGCGGTGGGTGGCCTCCCACGCCCCACGGCCCTGGGCCCCCAGCTCTTCTCGCTCGCCGTCGAGGATCTGTCCGGCGGCGTGCAGCAGCTCCTTGTCATCGGCAGCCACCACGCCCCCGGGCAGCTCTGCCACGTTGCCCACGTCGTAGCTCACCCATGGCGTGCCCGCGGCCATCGCCTCCAGGATGACGAGCGGCGCGCACTCGACACGCGAGGTGAAGAGGAAGAGGTCGGCTGCTGCGATCGCGCTTGCGACCGTTCCCGGCGCTGACCCGTCGACTATTCGCAGTGGCTGTATGCGCGCGCGTGCCTGACAGGTGAGCTGACACCCCCGCAGCGCGTTCACGCCCCGGCGCGGGGGAGCCACGATCGCGCCCGCAAGCGCGCGTTTGCGCCCGAGCGCGCGAAGCGCACGTGCGAACTGTGCGTGACCCTTGCTGATCACGTGGCTGCCAACGGTCACCGCGAGCGCCCGTCCGGGAGTCGCGAGGTGGAGGGTGTCTCGGCTCGCGGGCGGATCGGCGCCGTTCGGCACGACATACATCCGCTCAGCTCCGGCGGCTGCCGCGAACGCCCAGTCCTGATAGACGGTCGAGTGCAGAATCAATGCGTCGTAGGCGCGTAGGCGCGCGGGCATTGCGGCGAAGTAGTTGACGTAGCGACGCTTGCCCAGCCCCGAGAACCCGCAGGGGGCCAGTACCATCCGGGGTCGGTCCTCGCGCTCGAGCAGCTGAAGACAGCAGTCCGTCGCCCACGTCTGTGCGGCGTAGTTGAACACCAGGTCCGGCTCTAGGCGCCCAACCAGGCGCGTAGGCGCCGAGACGTCGCCGTGGATGCCGCGGACCTCATTGCCGGTCACCGCGACTCGGTGCACCCGCACTCCGCCGATCTCGGTCTCCCCGGGCGTGCCGCCGGTCACGACGTGGATCTCGTGGCCACGCGCGGCCAGTCCCTCGGCCACACGCTGCACGACCCGCTCGGCGCCGCCGATCGCGGGCGCATACCTCTCCACCGTCGCCAGGACTCGCAAGGGCCCTTCGCCGCTCCCTCAGCTTGTGGGGGTCAGATGCTCGCTGCCATGAGCTGGGCTCTGCGCCTCGCGGCCGCCCGCGCCTGCTCCGTGCTGCTCGTCCAGCCGCTCCAGGCGGTCGTGCTGCTCCTGGACGCGTCGCTGCAGAATACCCATGCGCTGAGCCAGCACCTTGTTCTGGTCGGACAGTCGGGACACCGCCAGCGAGAAGTGCACGAGCAGCACGAGCACGACCCCGAATGCGACTCCGAACAGCGCCGAGGGTGGATAGGAGATGCCAAGCGCCGAGGCGATCGACGTGAGCAGGCCGTTCCACACCGCGAGGACCAGCAGGATGAGAGTGGAGAACAGCCACAGCAGCGCATAGCGCTCCATCAGCCGCTTGCGCCGCACCAGCTCCAAGGTCAGCAGCAGCAGCCCGCCGCTGACGACAATCGCGAGGATTCGCTGAATTCCCATCGCGTCTAGATCGCCTGTTCGGCTTGGATCGGCGTGTCCCCCTGCTCGACATTCGGGTGCGAGCGGAACAGGCCGATGAAGACGGCCAACAGGACCTTGACCATGTAGTAGACCGGCTGGGTCGATGAGATCGCCGATTCACCGCTCATCCGCGGACGCATCCGCACCGGTATCTCGCAGCTGTTGAGGCGGTGCGCGTGCATCATCAGGATCGCCTCGACCTCCGGGTAGTCGTGGGGATAGTCGCGGGCGAAAAGCTCGATGCCGACACGGCTTGTCATGCGCAGGCCGGACGTCGGATCGGTTACGCGACGTCCGGTGATCAGCGAGACCAGTCGGGCGAAGATCGCGATGCCGACGCGGCGTGGCGCCGACGAGCGATGGCCTTCGCTGTCGGACTCGAGGAAGCGTGATCCGGTGACCATGTTCAGCTCTGGATCCAGCTGCAGGCAGCGCAGAAGATCGTGGATGTAGCGCGGGTCGTGTTGCCCGTCCCCGTCGATCTGCACGGCCACCTCGTAGCCGTTCTCCTGGGCGTACAGATACCCGGTCTGTACGGCCCCGCCGATCCCGAGGTTGAACGGCAGGCGTACGACGCTTGCGCCCGCCGCTTCGGCTCGGCTGGCGGTCTCATCGGTCGACCCGTCATCGATCACGAGCACGTCGAAGTCTGGGGCCCAGCGAAGGATCTCCTGGATGGTCGCGACGATGGCTCCCGCCTCGTTGTGGGCGGGAACGACGGCGATGTGACGGTTCATAGCTTGCAATGGTCGGCGTTGCCGGTGTTGGGCTGCACTACGAGAAACGGTTGGCGCCCGCCACAGTTGCGGCAGTCGCGGCTCGGTGCTTCGCCTGAACGGTAGCGCCTGCGCCGGTTCCTGCCGCAATCGGACCAGGGCCACGCCTAGCCGAGCCACTGCAGTCGGGAGGGAAGCAGTTCGGTCAGCTCTCTGGGAAAGGCCTTGAGCAACAGGACGCCAGCGGCGTAGACCACGAGCGCGAGGATCAGTTGCGCCACGGCGGGCAGCGGCAGGAGCATCACGGCAAGTCCGGGAACAGCTGCCATCGCCACCTTCGCTGCGATCGCCGGATGCACGCTCAGCCTGCGCTCGCCATGTGTGAGCGCGACCACGTAGGCGATGCAGATGATCCACTCGCCGCCGGCGGTCGCGACGGCTGCGCCCGTCGCGCCGTGGCTGCTTGCGAGCACCACGGTGAGGCCCGCGGTGGTGCTCAGGGCGATCAGGTTCGCGAGCGCCAACGCGCGATGCCGATGCAGCGATACCAGCGCGATTCCCCACACCGGGAGCAGGAACGAGGCGATGAAGGCGGCGGCGTCGATGCGCAGTGGTCCGACCGCCCCCGCATAGGCCGAACCGCCGACGACTTCGATGATCGGCTTGGCTCCCGCTACGACCCCCAGGGCGGTGGCGACCCCGAAGATGAGCATCACCTCGAACAGGCGCTGAACGGCAAAGCGCAGCCGCTCGTGATCGTCGCGGGCCGCGCGCGCGAGTACGGGGAACGCGACGCTGACCGCGAGACTGGCGACGCTGGCGGCCACCACAAAGACTCGGAACGAGGCCGCGAAGAGGCCGTTCTGCTCGCCGGTGGTCGCCAGGGAGGTGATGATCTGAGTCGTGAACACGTACATCGCGCCGACGCTCGTGGCGAGCGAGAAGGTCACCGTGTCGCGCAGCAGCCGAACCCACGCCAGCGGCCTCACGGCCGGACGGATCGGCATGTGGTCGCGCGTCATGAGCGCGGTCGCCGTCAGCACCACGAGTCCGGCCGGCACCGTGGCCGCGAGCAGCGGCAGGAGGCCCGCATTCAGGAAGACCAGGATCGCAAGCAAGCCCACCCAGACCGCCGTGCGCAGCAGTTCCAGGCCGGTCGTCCGGCCGAGTCGCAGCATCGCGAACAGAGGAACCGCGACGGTCCCCTGCAGGGACCCCAGCGCGAGCCCGATCCCCGCGAGAGCCGTACCGATGATCCGTTCGGAGTTGTAGCCTGCAGTGAGAGCAAAGGCGGTGGCCAGCCCGACCGCGACGACGCTGATCGCGGTGCGCAGTCCGAGCACGTCGCGCATCAGGTTCTCGCGGTCGAGCCCCACGCGGGTCGCGAATTCGCGTGTAGCGAGTCCGGTCATGCCCAGATCGGTCAATGTGGTGGCGACCGTCACGACCGAGATCACGGTGGTGTACTGCCCGAAGAGCGTCACGCCGAGATGACGGGTCAGAAGCACGGCGGATGCAAGTGCCAGGACGGTACCGGCGGCGTAGCCCGAGACCCTCAAGATCGCACCGCGTACGACCAGACCGCCCGCAGCGGCCGTGTCGAGCACGTCGCCCTGGGCTCTCGGGGTCTCGACGGCCGAGTCGTTGCTCAACTGGCTCACGCGGCTAAACGTAGATCATGGGGGATCCGGCAGATGCCGCGCGCGTGGTCTGACACCGCGACGTTCGACGAATACGGGCCTTGCCGCGATCTGTGCCGGGTCCGGACTGTCGGCTCGATCTTTCGCTACGCAGGGGACCGCCGGAGGAGGGCGACGGCATGGCCCCAGCCGATGCGCAGACTGCTCAACAGCTGTGCGCCGAGCACGTATCCGACGCTTGCGGAGGACAGCAACGCGGCCTTGATCCCACTCGTCGTGACGGGCGCACGCAGCGCATGACTCCAGGCCAGGCGCGTCACCCCCAGCTGAGCACGAGCGCGTGCGCGGCTGAGCCGGTTCTCCGCAGCGTCCTCGTAGCGTACGAGCGCCTCTCCGAGGATCACAAAACGGGCTCCACGCGACATCAGCTCCAGCCATAGCGCGTAGTCGTCGATTCCGGTTGTCCAGCGCGGGGTTGGGAACCCGCCGCTCGACAGCAACAGCTCGCGGCGGATCAGCACGGAGGACATGATGATCGGGTTCGCGTTCAGCAGATCCAAACGCGTGGGCCGCCACACGGGCGACATCCCCGAGAAATAGGTGTCGCCGTCGCTGCGCAGGGCGTTGGCTGCCACGACGTCCGCGTCCTCCCTCGCAGCGGCAGCCAGCTGGCTCGCCAGCTTGCCCTCGAGCCACTCGTCATCGTCATCGAGGAACGCAACCCAGTCGCCCCGCGCATGAGCGACGCCGAAGTTTCGGGTGCCTGCCGGGGCGCCACTGTTGCGCGCTGTGCGCAGATAGCGGACGCGACCGTCGCGACGCTCCCATTGGCGCATGCGGTCCTCGGTGTCGTCTGTAGAGCAATCGTCACAGACGAGTACCTCGAGTGGAGGGTGGGTTTGCGTGAGTACCGAGCGCAGCGCTCGCTCGCACGCGTCCGCACGTTGGTAGGTCACGATGACAACGCTGACCGCGTTAGGTTCGAGCTGGACCAAGGGGTTGCGAGTGTAGAACGCGCGCGCCGGGAGGGCCTATCGCGCGCGCCGCTTGAGCGACGGGCGTTGAGTCGATCGTCTGCGCGCCCGCTGCGTAGGAACGCGCTCGCGCGACGCTGAAAGGTCGAGATGACGACGCTGGTCGTGTCGCTGCCGGGCGAGGTCAGGGCGTCCGAGCGCAGGCGTGCGCAAGGATGTTCGGCGTCTTGATCGTCGACCAGCTGCAGAGTCGCACCACCGCCGGGCGCGTCGAGCGCTCCGCACGGCTGCGCTGGATCGGCGGAGAGCTCCGTCTGTCGATAGAGGTGCCGGAGGGCTTCGAGGCGCCCGAGGACGACGCGACGGGCTTCATGCTGATCGCGCTCCCGCTGGCCCTCTACCGCGGCGAGGACCTTCAGGTCGACGGCGCGGTCTCCCGCCTGACCCTCCGTCAGACCGAGCGGATCCAGGCGATCTACGCCTCCTGGGACCCGGTCGTCCGCAGGTGCCGCGTGCGGGTCGCCGCCGAGCTGCCGCCGCGCGAGACGCCGGCCGGGCACGGCTGCCTGCTCTCCCGTGGGATCGATTCGATGTACAGCGCCACCTCCGCGCACGACACCGCGCTGACGCACCTCGTCTTCTGCGACACGCTCGCGCCGCTGCAGGGCGCGCGGCTGCGTGCCGAGGAGCTGGAGCTCGTCGAGGCGGCCGCCGAGCTGATCGGGCTTCCGCTCCTGCGCATCTCGACCAATCTCCGCGATGCCCGCTCGCAGCTCATCGACTACCAGGACCTGCACGGTGCCGGCATCGCCTTCATGGCCCACGCGCTCGGCGGTGGCCTCGGCCGGCTGGTCGTCCCATCCGGGCTCACCTACTCGGTCGCCGGCCCAGCCGGCTCGCATCCGCTCCTGGATCCGCTGTTCGCCAGCGAGTCGCTCGCCCTCGACCACCACGGCCTCGAGCTGGGGCGCCCGGGCAAGGTCGCCGCGCTGGTCGACCGTCGGCCGGAGCTGCTCGCGTACACGAAGGCCTGCCAGTCTGAAGAGACGAACGCCAACTGCGGTCGCTGTCGCAAGTGCATTTGGATGATGGTCGCCCTGCAGGCCGCCGGTGGCCTCGGCCTGGCGAGCATGTTCCCGCCGGAGATAGATCTCGACGCGCTCTCGCGGCTTCGGGTCGTGGGGCTGCCGCTCAGCCTCTTCTGGATGCAGGCCGCCGAGAGTCTTGGCGAGAGCCCCGAGGAGCGGCGCGTGCGCGAAGCGGTGCGGCGCATGCTGCGCCGCTCGGCCCGTCCTTCGCCGACGGAACGCGC